>CAJWGK010000041.1 GCA_913030895.1 uncultured Flavobacteriaceae bacterium
GGATCAATGAGCTCAGTATTCCAGCTTTGTCTTAAGGAATCCAATCGCTTGACCTCATTAGGTCGTTTAGTTGCTAGGTCATTTTCTTCCCCTAAATCTTCACTCAGGTTATACAGTTCCTTGATTGAATTTTTTTTCTTGGTCACCAGCTTCATGTCCCCATCTCTAACAGAATATAGATCTTCATCGTATTTTCTGATGTATAGCGTATGGTGTGGTCTTCCCTCTTTTTCACCCTTTAAATAAGGAATAATATTGACTCCGTCCAGTGGCTTATCCGATGGAATTGTTGCGCCGCTTAATTCTGCAATCGTAGGTAGTATGTCTAGACTTGAAATTGGAAAGTCATAAACCATAGGGGCGATCTCAGCCTTCCACTGCATCGCAAAAGGGATTCTATTGCCACCCTCATAAATCGAAGATTTCCCCTCTCTCAGCGGACCGTTATTAGAAGCATTTTTAGTTTCTGGACCACCATTGTCAGACAAAAAGAAAATTATGGTATTATCCTCAATGCCTAATGCTTGAAGCTGGTCTAAAATTCTTCCTACTCCATCATCAACCGCACTGACCATCCCAGCATAAATTTTTCTTCTTTTGTCTTTGATATCATCAAAGCGATCCAGGTACTTTTGTGTCGCTTGAAGTGGTCCATGTGGCGCATTATAAGCCAGATATAAAAAGAAAGGATCTTTTTGATTCTCTTCAATAAAGTTGATCGCTTGATCAGAGAATTCATCCGTAAGATATTGTTCAATTTTAACTGGGGTGTGATCTTTCATGATCCATGTTCTGTAACTCATTGATTCATCATTGATCGAATAACTGTCCTTGATAACTAACTCCTCGTGAAAGTAACGGTGTCCACCACCAAGGTGTCCAAAAAATGAATCAAACTCCTGATTTAAGGGATGTTTCGAAATATGTGCCCCTAGGTGCCATTTACCAACAACTCCTGAAGTATAACCTGCTTGATTGAGTATTTCGGGGATGGTATTTTCGCTATTTGGTAGACCCATATTTGGGTCATCCGTCCGATACTGAACATTCCTTTCATATCCGAAACGCTGTTGATAACGACCAGTCATAAATCCCGCTCTACTGGGACTACAAACTGGGTAGGGGGTATATCCGTTAGTGAATTTTACGCCATTATTGGCGATGCGGTCAATATTTGGGGTAGGAATATCGACACTACCATTGAATCCAACATCCACATAGCCCAAGTCATCGGCCATGATGACAATTAAATTGGGGATTGTTTTTTTTGTATCGTTCTTAACATCAGTTTTGCAACTTAAACAAACGACGGAAATAAAAACACAAATAATAGAATTGAATAGTAACCTAATCATGATTTTTAAAATTTTTTCTCCAAAATAGTTATAAATCATTAAATTCACTCCGAATCAAAATTAAATTAAACTATGTTTTTAAGATTTAAAACAACAACTATCCTTTTTTGTCTCGCAATGAGTTTGGTCTCCTGTTCAGAAAAAGATTCGGCTACCCAACCCAACATCATTATTGTTTATATGGATGATTTAGGTTATGGAGATGTCAGTTATAACGGAGCATCAAGACTTCAAACACCCAATATGGACGCAATGGCGATGGGAGGAATGCGATTTAATAATGGCTATGCCACGTCGGCAACTTGTACACCTAGCCGATATGCCTTGTTGACTGGCGTTTATCCCTGGAGAGAGAAAAGGGCTAAAATTCTACCTGGAACTGCTCCACTTATCATTGGAACAGAACAGATGACCATACCTAGAATGCTGAAAGGTGAAGGCTATCATACTGCCATAATTGGAAAATGGCACTTGGGATTAGGAAATGGTAATGTGGATTGGAATAAATTGGTAACTCCCGGCCCAAATCAGCTTGGATTTGATTACTCCTATATTCTAGCAGCAACACAAGATAGGGTGCCTACTGTGTATATAGAAGACGGCATGGTAGTGGGCTTAGACCCCAACGACCCCATAGAAGTGAGTTATAGAAAGAATTTTGAAGGGGAACCAACCGGTATCGAAAATCCTGAATTGACCACCATGAAATGGCACCACGGACATAACAGCAGTATTGTGAACGGTATTCCGAGAATCGGATTCATGAAAGGAGGCGAAGCTGCTAAGTGGAGCGATATCGATATGGCTGATCATTTCCTGAACGGGGTCAAGAATTATATTAAAAAACATAAAGACCAGCCCTTCTTTTTGTATTATCCCATGCAACAACCCCATGTACCTCGAACGCCACACCCTAGGTTTGAGGGGCTTTCTGAGTTGGGTCCCAGAGGGGATGCAATCGTAGAAGCTGATTGGTGTTTAGGAGGATTGAGAAAAGCACTTGAGGCCGAAGGGATTTTAGAAAATACGCTAATCATCTTTTCTAGTGATAATGGACCCGTGCTCAACGATGGTTACTTTGACGATGCAGATGTTAAAAATGGAGACCACACCCCTTGGGGGCCATTCCGCGGGGGTAAATATAGTCTTTTTGAGGCGGGAACCCATGTGCCGTTTTTTACCTATTGGAAAGGAAAAATACAACCAGGCGTTTCTGATGAAATTGTGAGTCAATTGGATCTGTTTTCTTCACTTGCTCAGTTGGTCGGTAGCGATATTCGTACTGATGATAGTTTACCTTTACTAGATTTATTAATGGGAAATACTGATGTGGGTAGAGAGAACTTGGTGATAGAAGCAACCTCAAGAACAGCTTACCGACAGGGTGACTGGGTGATGATCCCACCATACGATGGACCAGCTTCAAATGATAATGTAAAAATTGAACTGGGAAGCGCTCCAACGTTTCAGTTGTATAACCTTGCGGAAGATATCAATCAGCAGAATAATTTAGCATCCGCTATGCCAGAAAAGTTATCAGAAATGCTTGCTGCTTTTGAGACCATCAGGGGAGATGATTACCGTAAGACAGAAAAGTTAGAACTCAAGTAAGTTAATAATTAACGACCCATTGTCCTGCTTTAAGTAGCACTTGGTTTTTTTGATCTGACTTAATTTTTTTACCATTAATTACCAATGATTTTCCAGAGGGTAATTTGAAACTGTCCGTTTTCAGTTTTACTTCCATACCCTCTGGTATTTCCATTTTTAATAACCTTTTTTGTCCTGAATCCCATTCCACGTGAAGTGCCCCCATTGGAGCGGGAATAATGGATTCAATCTTCTCGATTTTTGACTTAGGCAGATTGATCGTCATTTCTTTCATTCCTGGTTTCGAGGGCTGAATTCCGAGTAAAAACTCCGCAAATAAGGCGGGAATAAAAGCACTTTCGGTCTGTGCATCGGACCTTGTATGGTTCCCGTCAAACCTTCCAGATCTTCCCGACCCGTCGAGCCACCATTCTTCCCATAATGTACCGTTGTGTTCAGCTTCAAGCATATGGTCAAAGCGCCTGCGAAGTAAATCAAAGGAGGCATCTACATAGCCTGCTTCCGCAATTCCTTTATGCAGAAAATAGGACATTGCTGGGGTAACAATCGTTAGCCCTGATTCCTTCTTAATGTATTTGTTTGGGTCGTCCTCTAGCAGATGTGCTACAACAGATTTTGTTTGCGATTCATCACCAATTTTCATCGCTAACGCTAAACCATTTGCATGTTCGCTATATTTAATCGATTGACCAGATAATAATAATGCATCGGTGAATAAACCTTTCTTTTTATTCCAAAAAAGCTCTTTTAGCGATGTCCTTAGTAGTTTAGCTCTGTTCTTAAAGGTCAATGCCTCATCCTGATCTAGCCATTCGAGTAATTGAGTAAAATCTTCTAAGGCGCCTAAATAGTGCGCGTTTAATGTAAAGTTAGCTCCAGCTCTATCCAAATCAGAATGATCTAACCAGTAAGGATAAGGTGGATTATTAATTAAACCATAATCATCAGTAAAACTGTCCAGTAATTCCATTAGCTTGTAAGCACTTTTCAGTAAATTTTTTGTACTAATAAGATCACCTGAAAAGAGATAATACTGATAAAGACTTCTTATCCATAATAAATTAGAGTCCAGAATCACCATGTAGTCATCACTTTTTAGGGGGGCATATGCGGGCATGATACCGTTAGCGTCTTGTTCTTGAGCCGTTTGAACGAGATAGCGTCGCTGCAATGCGCTATCACCAAAAATCCAATAATTACCCATCGCCCCGTAATAACCTGTTTGGGCGTACTGTCTTCGCTCTCTGTAGTTGTCAGTGTAAGCATCAGTAGTACAGACTTTGATGGTTTTATCCGTAGCATCGAAATATTGTTTAACCCAGGGTGCTGCTGAACTTTCCATGTTTCCTTTTCGATCAAAAGGATAGTTTAACTGCTTTGAACCTACTTGAAGAATTTTAACTTTTTCATCCGTATTGATAATTAGCGCCAAATATCTAGCGGGTTTAAAATAGGTAGATTCCCATTCGTCTAAATTTCCTGACAAAACAATTTGATCTTTAAATTCAGAAGCCAAGATCTTGTGGTTAAACATTCCGTCAATTTGAAAGGGTGCAGTCAAAATATCCACCTTTGTACCCTTTTTTCCCTCGATAACCAGTTTTGGATTTCCATTGATGATTTCCCCGAAATCATAGAGCAATAACCAATCGCTTCCAGCTTTGGGAGATTTCAATATCAAAGGTTGGTTTTGATTTAAAGGCATTTTTATGTGTCTATCTATACTACCTTTAAGGGTAAAGGGAACAATATCATCCGTACTTTGATGTTTAATTTGTTTTGCTTGTATCAAATTGCTTGTCAAAAGTGTTGTTTCCTTGAGGTATGGTAAATCTCTGGGAATAAGATTGATCCAGGGCAAGGTTGTGGCTCCTGCCAAACTATTTTTTTGTTGTGTTGGCCAACCTACATTTCTAGCCACGAGCGTAGCTTGTTTCCAGTCTGCGTCATCAAAAGTGCGGCTTTGCCAACCGTCAATTTTATTGCTAAAATCAACTTTATCATTCACAAAATCTTGAAATCTATTAATCAGCGGTGCACTGTTATCCCAAGAAGAATCTGCTTTAACTTTCCAGCTTTTATCTGAAGATAGGATGACTTCATTGTCATTAAATGATAAATTCAACTGTGTCAATAGTCCTGGCCTGGCTTTGAAATGATATGATTGTTTGCCTGGTTGGTAATGAACTTTTACCGCAATGGTATTGATTCCAATTGCTAGTAATTGGCTTATATCGAGTTCATCGTATGACTGGTGGTGGGCGACACTTCTTGCAGGACCTTGAAGCAAATATTGATCATTCAAGTAAAGCCTATATTGTGAGGTGGCTGTAATTTTCAGTATTGCTTTTTCTGGAAGATCCTCCAACACAAAAGTTTTTCTACTGAGCATCATATGCTTGTTTTCGTCCTCCAACCAAATCCATTGAGATTCCCAGTCTTTGGAGGGAACTGCATGCTCAGGGGTTACCCAGATTCCTTCGACTAAACCATTTTCTGATAGATTTTGTGCCTGAACAATCTGTAAAAAACTTAAAAAAGAGAATATCAATAGGAAACGAATCATTTTAATTACCAAGAGTTAAAAAATTTATTATGTTAAAAATCAACTTGTCTGCTACGGGATCTTGATCTAGATAGTCTAATACATTAAACTGTGAAAGCAAGTATTTACCCTCTCCGAAATTCACGAAGGACAAATCAGCTCCCCACCAAGAGTCACCAGGGCCTTTATAGCCCAATTTGTGACCTCTAGAGAACCAGTCAAACCCTATCGAAGCCACGATGGGTTGCTCATTCAATTTTTCGCCATTGACTTTAATATTTCTCAGTGTGCGTTGGGGCCATATATTTTCATAGGTATTTCTTAAAAAACCATTGCTTTGAAGTCCCTCGAATATAGAATGACCTTTGCCGAGGTGAGGAATGCAAGTCCAAAGTCCTTTTGATGGATGAGGTGTGGCAGTAAACGGTGTAATCTTGTTTTCGACATTAATACTGTCAATAATTGGCTTTAGGTAAACTGCAGTTCCACCTTTTTTTACAAATTTCATAAGCCGCTCAAATCTTTTTCGTTCCATCTCATTTTTCACCTTGTTGGCACTTACTAAAACTGGAATTTCTTTATCGATATTACCGCTAAAATCAACGGTTTTTATTTTATGTTTTTGAAGGAATTTTTTGAGCTTTCCATCAAAATCTAAAACTGCGACTTTTTCAGCTGAGACAGTTAAGTCATCATTATTAAAAACTTCAAATCCTATAAAATTTTCAGTGATGGTTTTGTTGTCGCGATCAATGACTTCGACCTTAACTTTATAATTTCCACTCCATTGGGATGTATTTAACTTTACCGAAAACAAATCAGATATTCCAGATTTCCAATCCGTTTCGAGATTTCGTTCAAAAACTTTTTCGCCGATCTCTGATAAAATTGAGATTTTCAATTTTACACTGATGTCCTCCAAGTCGTTTATTCCAGTAATTTTGAGTGCGCTGCCCTTTTGAGCGTAAACATTTCGTGGAAGTGTTCTGATGGAAACAATACGAGGCTGGTTGGCTGCTTTGGTTGCCTCGTAGGCATAGCTTTTGGGATTTCGCCATAGATCGAGTAAACCTGCACCCAAAATCCAATCGCCTCCAGTCAACGCGTGTACACAATAACCATTCATATGAGGATTCGACCTAATGGCTTCAATCATTCTTTTATTGGCGGTGCCATGAACATGCTGTTGCTGGAGGTAAAATTTACTGATATCTGGAAAAAGTTCATCAAATCCAGTTTCTGTAAGCATTTTTTGTTGTTCCTCATGCAGTCGCTTGTGATAGCGGTAGGCTGGAGTAAGTGAATTCCCCTCATTTTCAAATTTTTTATTCACTGACACAAGTTCCGCCAAACTACCGTAACCCAACTCTGATAAAAAAGACATCATTCCAGGAACAACTTTAGATTTGCCTTCCATCTGAAATTTTTCTAAACCAATTGCCTTTTTTTCGTCGGCTGTCATAGCCATCGATACGTAGCTGTTGTAAACTTTTTCGTTTATATATGCTCCCGCGTAGTTGTGAATATCATTGAATTTGGTTGGTTCGTTTTCGTAAGGGAGATACATATTAGCACCAAATGCCCAGCCTCCAGATTCATCGAGGATCATCCTTGTGGGATCAAGTTTCCGGGAGAGCATTGCCATAGGTCGCATCAATTGATTTAAAACTGGACGATGAAGTTCGTTGAATAACTCCCATTGAACAATACTGGTTCGGTTGCGGTCTTTTAAAATGGTTTGTTGAACTTCATTCTTCACCCTAGTTGGAAGATAGGGAGAGGAAAAAGGAAGCCCCATACACTCCAGCGCAGGACTACCAACGACCATAATACCTAATTCGTCAGCCAAGTCCAACCACATTGGCGTGGTAGGATGTCT
The DNA here is from genome assembly GCA_913030895.1 of uncultured Flavobacteriaceae bacterium. GTDB lineage: Bacteria > Bacteroidota > Bacteroidia > Flavobacteriales > Flavobacteriaceae > UBA8316. The sequence goes on from CAJWGK010000041.1 coordinate 7,391, forward strand.
CCAGGGACGAATCATATTAAAGCCAGCTTCTTTTGCTAGACGAATTTCTTTCCGTGCCATTTCCTCTGAGTCAGGATAGGCAATTCCATTTGGATAAAGCCCTTCAAAAAAGGTTGCTTTCAGGTATATTTTTTTACCGTTGAGATAAAAATCTTGATTTTTTATGGTTAGTTCTCGCAGCCCAAATCGGTAACTCCATTGGTCAGTAATTGATTCTTCTTTTTTGAGAATTACTTTTACTTTATACAAATGTGGATTATCGGGAGACCAGTATTTTGCATTTGGAATGGTTAATGCTATTTGGTGATCGTTTAATCCAGGCCGCACTTTCAACGTTTCATTAGTCGAGGTGATTGCACTTCCCGATTTCGCATCAGTGATTTTAACTGCTACATCGATATTATTTCCAAAAATTGCGGTATGATCTAGTTCAAGATGAAAAGCCGCAGAGTTATTTTGAATGTTAGGTTCGATAAAAACATCTTTAACATAAGTTTCCCCCGAGGCAATAAGCCTGACTTTTTGCCAAATGCCTCCTGAAATTCCACCTCGCCATTGGGGAGTCTGCAAGGCAGTAACACCATCGATATTTTTATCAGACAATAAGATAGGCCCAACAACTCTGAGTATTAAAACGTTTTCTTTTCCCGTCTCAATCATGTTGTCAACTCTAAACTCAAAAGGAGTAAATCCACCCTCATGAAAGCCTACTACCTCCCCATTTAACCACACTTCAGAGAGATAATTCACTGCATCAAACTGTAAACGAACGACTTTGTCCTTCCAGTTTTCAGGAACATCAAAAGCATAACGATAAAACGCTACCCCTTCATAATCTTGTTCGATCGTTTCCCAACTACTTGGGATTTTAATTTTTTTTATGTTTTTTAAACTTTGGAAGACTTCATTTTTGTGCCAAGCTGCTTTAGCTCCTTCATTTTGGTGATCGAAAACGATTTCCCAGTTTTCATCTAATGAAATTTCCCCTTGCTCTTGAGAGCAAACAATACCAAATGATAATAGTAAAGACGTAATTAAAAGTTTTTTGATTTTTGTCATTTATTATTTTTGTTTTTTAAACCTTCCAGTTCAATTGGCGATAACATCATAGCTAATTGCTGGCGCATATTAATAAGTGTTTTTTCCTGATTTTTTTCTGATAATACCAAATTATTCCATTCGTGAGGATCATTTTGGTGATCGTATAATTCCTCTTTTCCGTTATTGTACAGAATGTATCGAAAACGATCTGTTCTTATTGCGTAATGTTGTTTTTGAGGCATATTTTTATAAAGTGGTCCGGCAAATACTACTGTCAGTGCAGGACGATCTCCTATCCAACTTTCTGAGGTCGGATTTTCCAGTAACGATTTCATACTCGAGCCATCCAAATGGTGACCTTGTTCATTTTTTTTAGTTTCATTGGGGAGTTCACAAAGCTCCACTAAGGTTGGGTAAACATCGATCAAAGACACTGCTTTTGAGATTTTTGAATTCGGTTTTGTTACTCTCGGAACTCTCATTAAGAGCGGCACACGAGTGCTTTCTTCCCATAGAGAGTTTTTGTATAGGTAGTCCTTTTCACCCATATGAAAACCATGATCGCTCGCAAGAACGACAATGGTATTGTCCTTTAAATGCGTACCATCTAGAGCATCTAATACCTGTCCCACGTTTTCGTCTACTGCAGCCACACATGCGAGATAAGCTTGCGTCCAGCGTTTGAGCCCTTCAGTTTCGCTACCATAGGATGCTGCGATTTGATTGAACATTTTCTTGCCTAACTGAAGGGCAAACCCCTGATCCTTAGCATAGGAAATTTCCAAATAGGAGTCTTGCTGATCATTTTGTTTCTTAACTGTAATTTCGATTTGGTCAATTGGAAATCGGTCAAAATATTTTTGTGGCGCTATTAAGGGCGTATGAGGTCTTAGGAATCCCACGGCTAGGAAAAAAGGCTTTTCTAACTTTTTACGCGCCAATGATTTTATTTTTTTTGCTGTCCAAATTGCATTTTGTTCGTCAGGTGTAGGATCGCGGTTATCATCATTCACATACCGCATTGGTTTAGTACCATTTCCTTGATATCCATAAATCCACTGAATGGGCTTTCCCTCAGCAGTGGTTCTCCCTTCGAGATTAACCAATGGGCCCAGCGAACCATCAATTGACCCAATATCATAAAAAGGAAGGGGTACATCGGGATGCGCCAGTCGGTTATTACCATCAAAAACAACTGGGCCGTAATCTGCTCGATTTTCATAGTGATCCCAGTTTTCTTTCTTCAAGTGGTGAAGTATTTTTCCAGTTCCGATGCTTTGGTAGCCCCCCATTCTGAATTGCTCTGACAAACTGCGCGTATTTTTCAAAACAGTATTGTCGTACCAGCGAGCTTGAAAAAAATTCATGGAGTGATGGGGATAGACGCCCATCATCATACTAGATCTCGATGCACCACACATTGGAGCATTGGTATGCGCGTTGACAAAAGTTGCACCAGATTTTGCCAGTTTTGAAATATTCGGGGTCAATGCTTGGGGATGTCCTTGCATGGTTTCAATGCAATCATTAAGATCATCGATCATTATCAACAATACATTGGGTTTTATTTTTTCATTTTTTTCACAAGCGATATTAGTGGAAAAAAGCAGTAAAATAAATCCGATAGTTAAACCGTGTAGGATTTTTGTCATTTTGCTGTTAATCATGGCTAAATAAATCTAATTTTTGATCGCCGCTGTCATGGCTTTGGCGATGGCCGTGATTTCTGTAAAGTCTTTTTGAGCGATTAATTCTTTATTGATTAAAGTGCTTCCTACCCCTAAACATAGCGCTCCATTTCTAAGCCACTCTGCAGCATTTTCAATAGTCACCCCACCAGTAGGCATAATAGGTAAGTGAGGCATGGGGGCTTTGACTGCTTTGAAATAAGATAGCCCAAAATTGGCTGCTGGAAAAAGTTTAACGATGTCTGCACCCCACTCATAAGCCTGAAGAATTTCAGTTGGGGTCATCGCTCCCGAAAGAATTGGCTTGTTGTGTTGATGTGCCATTGCGATGACTTCTTGTTTACTTACTGGAGTGACGACAAATTCAGCACCAGCTTCTATAGCAGCTTTGGCTGTTTTTGCGTCAATTACAGATCCCACCCCAGGGAGTACACCCTCAATTTGAGATATTTTTTTTATTTCTTCAAGGGCATTCGGGGTTCCCATCGTAACCTCTATGGCTATGATACCCCCCCGATGAAGTGCCTTTGCCAATTCAAAGACTGGTTCTGAATCTTGAAGACGAATAATCGCTACAATTTTTGATTCCAAAATTTGTTTTAAAATAGCTTCTTTTGTCCTCATTTACCTTTTTACGTATCCTTTTAAGTCACCCTGACTAACCGCCAGAATCTGTTTTTCATCCATATAATTAATGTCCCCAGAAAGGGTTTGCGTTAGTGCAAAGGCAGCCGTACCAAAATCTATTGTTTTCTTAATGTCCCAATTTGAAAGCATACCGTGAAGTACTCCTGCAACAAATGCGTCTCCGCCTCCCAATCGGTCTTTAATTATTGTAGGTATCAAAAGACCGCTTGTCAATCGACCTTCTTGTTTGATCATACTACTTAAAACATTATCGGAGGCTGTTTTTTGTTGTCTGATGGTCATTCCCACAGTATCAAAGTCCCCTAATTGGGAGACAAACTTAATAGCCTTTTCGGTTCCTTTTTGCAATGATTCAAAATTATTTTCAGTTGCTATATCGGCGCCAAAAACATCGTTTACAGATCCAATATTTCCAAAAAGAATATTGACATAAGGTAAAATTTGATTGAAAGATTTTTTTGCTGCTTCTATGGTCCATAGCGTTCGCCTGAAATTTAAGTCAAAAACTACTTTGCAACCATTACTTTTAGCGACAGACAGAGCATTTAGCATTGAATCTTCTGCTTTTTTTGATAGGGCGGGTGTAATTCCTGTAACCACTAAATGAGAGCTGTTTTCTAAAATCTTTTCCCAGTTGTTGGTATTGAGTGAAAGTTGAGTGAATGAAGATTCTTTCCTATCATAGGTTACCTGAGTCCCACGAATAGAGGTTCCGTGTTCAATATAATATGCCCCCATTCTCCCTTGATCGAAAAGAATATTATCAGTAGCTGTTCCTAACTGATTTAGGAACTTGAATGCTTTTTTTCCAATTGGATTGTCGGGTATTGCTGTGATGAATTGGGTCTTATGCCCCAGCAGAGATAGGTCTGCTATAATATTGGCTTCAGCACCGGCAAAATTTATAGCTAATCCATCAGATTGTGCAATTAATTCTCCATGACTCATAGGACTGAGCCTTAAAAGAAGTTCGCCAAAACCGGTAATTTTTCCTGTCATTATTTAAGAAAGCATATTTGAATAGCCAAGCAGTCCACTGGCAAGAATGATTATAGCCAAGCCCATCAACATAAGTTGAAAAGGTTTTTTAGCATTTTTCCATTCTCCAGATCTCACTGCCCAAATATTACTTATGATTAGGGATAGTCCGAGAAGCATTGGCCATCCGATAATGGGCCCCATGGTTCCCATTAAGGCAGACCCTTGACCGTAGATACCTAGTGCTGCAAACCAAAACAAACCTGCTAAAATTGCCCATTTATAGGCATTGCCAGATGCAGGTACTTTGAATGACCCCCAGCTTTTATTTTTAAACAATAGGAATAGAGCATAGCCCAGATTCATGATAAATGCACCCATTAATACCACTACCCAAGCTGCCAAGCTGCTGTTTCTTGTAATGGCTCCCATTTTTTCAGCTTCCAAAGCTACAGGAGTAGCATTGGCAAAACCTACATTTAGTAGTGCTGAAAGCACACCACAACTTACCGCAATCGATATTCCTTTGACCATGTTTGAAGGATCATTAGTGTCTCCAGTAAGTTTGTCTCTTTCAATTCCTGCTTTCGCAGTAACTGCAACTCCGACAAGCATAATAATAACAGCGATGAGAACGTAAGTGGTTGCAGGATTAGAAAAAGCATCCTCTACTTGCAACAAGGGAATGATCGACCCGACTGAAGCGGCTAATCCCATAACGATTCCGTAAGTCAAAGACAGTCCTATATAGGGTACACTTTTCCCGAAGAGTATCCCCCCGACTCCCCAAAGAAAACCGAATAGCATTCCCAAAAAAACGGCTTTGTCCGGGGCGTTTGAAATGATTTGAAAAAGATCTGGTACGACTGCAATCGCCCATGCTATGGGAAAAATAATCATAGCAACGGTGACGTGAATAATCCACCAAGACTCCCACTTTAGGGGTTCCATATACTTCATTCCTAAGCCAAAGCTTCCTTGGAAAAAGCTCGCTAAAATAACCAATAAAAAAGGCAATAATATCTCCATAATTTTAATCTAAACTGTTGTGGTAACTCTTTTTTTAATGAGGTAGTCTTCAAGTGCCAAGGCAGAACAGTCGTGACCAATACCACTATTCTTAATTCCACCGTGAGGCAAGTAAATGGCGTATTTCACACCATTGATTTGAACTTCGCCGAATGCTAAAGCATTGGCAAATCGGGCTTGACGTTCGGGATCATCGGTAAATAAATAGGAAGCTAAACCGTATTCGGTATCATTTGCTAACGCCAGTACTTCTTCTTCTGTTTTGAATTTAAAGATAGGGGCAATCGGTCCAAAAGTTTCCTGTTGGTAAGCCATCATTTCAGTAGTAACATTACTCAACACAGTGGGTTCAAACCAATAACCTTTGTCAAAGGCCTCAGGGATTTTACCTCCAGTTTCGATTTTGGCGCCTTTTGAAGTTGCATCATCAACGATTTTAATCATTCTCAGTTGTGCATCTCGACTGACCAATGGTCCCATGTCTCCATTACTGTCTTTTCCAAAACCGAGTTTAAGTTTATTGACCCGGGCGATATAGGCACTTAAAAACTCATCATAAATTTTTTCGTGTATAAAAAATCGATTGGCAGCCACACAGATTTGGCCACAGTTTCCAAACTTTATTCCTACGGCTAAATCCAGTGCTGCTTCCATATTGGCATCATCAAATACAATGAAGGGGGCATTTCCTCCCAGCTCCATACTTAGCTTTTTGATGGTACTGCTGCTATCTGCGATTACTTTTTTTCCTGTTTGGGTTGAGCCAATCATGGTGATGACACTAGGGATGTCACTTTTGGTCATTTTTGCTGCCACTTTTTCCGGTGGCCCAGTTAAAATATTGATTACGCCTGCTGGGAAGTTAATGTCCTCTAAAATTGTTCCAAGTAGATAAGTGGAAACGGGAGATAATTCAGACGGTTTGATGATAAGACTACAGCCCGAAGCGAGCGCAGGACCAATTTTAAAACCAACATTAAGCAATGGAAAGTTCCACGCCAAATAGGCTACAGCGACCCCCGCGGCTTGATGTACCATCATATGTCGATGGGTGTTTTCAAGATCATTGATGGGCTCGTCTTTGATTTCTGACATGGCCTTTGGGTAAAATTCCAAGGCATTGGTAATAGCCTCAATATCTTCGAAGGAGCCTTCATAGGTTTTTCCCATTTCATGAATGATCGCTTCCCGTAATACTGTTTCTTTTTCTAAAATAGCAGTTCGAAGTTTAGCCATCCACAGCGCTCTCTGCTCAAGGTCAAGTGATGACCAATAATTAAACCCTTGTTGCGCTGCCTCCAGTGCAATCTGGGCGTCTTCCTCGTCGGCCCAAGCAACCTCGGCGATTTGCTTTTCATCAGCTGGGCATATGATGGTTTGTTTACCGCCATTTTTGGCATCCACCAATTGACCACCGATATAAAGTTTTAGATATCCAAAATCCATTTCTTATTATAATGTTGTTGAAAATTCTTTTAATGCTAATTCGTCCACATCTATACCCAATCCTGCGCTTTGAGGAACTTCGATATAGCCATCTTCCATTTTAATTGCAGGAACAGTAAGCGTATCTCGAATGGCGTTTTCAGTTCGATCATATTCAATTAAAATATCTGGTGGGTATAGCCTTCCTGGCAATGGTTCAATGTTGGCAATAAAATGAAGTGCTGCATGGAATCCTATACCGGTTCCCCAGACATGGGGGATAACTTCTACCCCAAAGGAACTGGCTAAACTTCCGATTCGTTTGGCTTCAGTTAAACCTCCCGAAGCACAAATTTCGACCTGTGCAATGTCCACTGATTTATTTTGAAGCAACTGTAAAAATCCATATCTCAAATATTCACATTCCCCTCCAGCGATGGGAATAGAGGTTTTATTTCTCAGTTGCGCATATTGATCATAGAATTCTGGTGAGACGGGTTCTTCAAACCAGGAGATATTATATGGCTCAATTTTTCTCGCCAATTCCAATGCTTCCCGAAGGGAGTAGGCATGATTTGAATCTACCATAAGTTGAATGTCCTCACCTATAGCTTTTCTAATATTTTTTACGTGTTCTACGTCGGCTTTGATGGAAAGGCCTACTTTCATTTTGATTGCCTTAAACCCCTGAGAAACATAATCTTTAGCTTCGGCAATCAGATCTTCTGCTAAATTTTCGCTATCAGAAAAGTAGAGTCCAGTTGCATAGGGAACCACTTTTTTTCGGTGTTGCCCCCCAAGTAAAACACTTACAGGTAATTTAAATGCTTTTCCTTTGATGTCCCAAAGAGCGATATCAATGGCGCTTATGGCAGCAAATAGTACGCTTCTTCTGGCGAAGTCCAATGTTTTTCTATACATTTCATACCAAAGGGCTTCATTTTCGATTGGGTTTTTCCCCAATAATAGGGGTTCAATTAAGGCAATACCCTGTTTAATAACATCAGCTGGGCCGTAACCTTCTCCCCAGCCATAAATCCCTTCATCTGTAATAATTTTAACTACACAGATTCTTCTTTCATCGTATGCCCATTGCGAAAAGAAAAAGCTTTGCGCTAATTGATTGGATAAAACATACGTTTCAATCTTTATTATCTTCACTTTTTCTCTTAGTAAAACTTAGTGGGTAAAACTTTCGTAGGTGAATATAAAAAAATTGGTTCTTTTATTTGCCAATTGTGTACTTAAAAAATCGGTTTCTGGGTTTAACTAAACGCGTCTTAATAGCATCAATCTAAAATCCATAAGTGCTTCCCCAGTTTTTTTAAGTCCCTTGATGCTTAATGTGCCTTTTCCTTTTTTGAGATTGATAACACCAATATTTAAAGGTTTAAAATCCTTAACATAGGATTCCGTCCTTAAGCTACGATCTTCTGCTGCACCAAATTCTTTTGGGTCGTGTGCCTCTACAATTTCACCTCGAATTTTTTCGTCTCCAAAGCTAACTTCAAATTCAGAGCCTACAGCGTCTTTCTGGCAAGTGTAGTAAACGATTACCTCAAAATTTCCACTTTCAGGGATTTCAGCATCCCAAGTTATTTTATCCTCAAGATTAACCCAATTGGTAAAATAGCTACAATTGGGGTACATGTTAGAACGTTTAATAGCTCCATGCCCTTTGCCATCTCTGGCGGGAATTTGTGTGGTATGGAGGCTAGGATGACCAATAACAAAGGGACGTTCGTCCTTTTTCGGAAGTTCAATTAAGACCTCTTTTTCCCATTGCTCTTTTGCTTGAACAAGCTGAGTAAAAATCTCGGGTTGTTCCGCACTTATATCTTTTGTTTGATTAGGGTCGTTAATCATATCAAAAAGATTATTTTCCTTATCTAGGCGATAATTCTGATTCCTTATGCTGAATTTTCCTTTCCAGTAATTGAAAATCAAACGATCCTCCCATTTCGGGTTTTGTTCAAGTAAAAGGGGTTTGAGACTGATGCCATCAAGTGCTTTTTTGGGTTGGTGCCCAATGCCAGCCAAATCTTTTAGCGTGGGTAAAAGGTCAATACCACTAGCGATATTTTTGATGATCTTACCTTGTGGAATTTTACCATTCCAATTCATAATCATTGGTGAGCGGACTCCACCTTCGTCAGTAGCTCCTTTTGTTCCCTTCATTTCAGCATTCCAACGTTTGCCATTAGGACCATTGTCAGAGAGGTAAATAACGATGGTGTTTTCCATCAAACCGTCGGCCTGTAGTTGCTCCATTATCCTACCTACATTCCAGTCAATATTTTCACACATCGCTAGTGCAGCTCGGGTGTGATCAATTTGGCGTTGGGTCTTAAAAGGGCCATTACTTCCTATTTGGCTGAGTTCTTTGTTTTTGAATTTTTCCCAAAATCTATCTGGCACTTGCATTGGACTATGGGGCGTATTGTAGGGTAGGTAAAGAAAAAAGGGATTATTTTTATTTTTCTTGATAAAATCAATCCCGTGATTGGTCAGGTCATCAACGATAAAACCATCTCCTTTAACTAAGGTGCCATTGTGTTCTAAAAGGGGGTTGTAATAGTTACCCCAATGACCGGAACAAAAGCCGTAATAGTCATCAAACCCCCGGTTGTTGGGGTGGTAAGGTGCCTGCATACCATTATGCCATTTACCATAGGCAGCAGTTTGGTAGCCAGCGGTTTTAAAAACTTCTGCAATAGTTTGTTCGTCAATATCAAGTCTTTCTCCACCTGAACTTGTGCTGTAAACCCCACCGCGAACATGGTGTCGCCCCGTGAGTAATTCTGCCCTAGTAGGGGAGCAAACAGGGCTGACAAAAAAGCGATCAAACCTGGCACCAGTTGTTGCTAAAAGATCAATATTGGGGGTTTCCAAATCGAGATTACCGTTGAGGCTCAAATCTCCCCATCCTTGATCGTCAGTGAGGATAAGAATAACATTAGGAGGATTTTCATTCTTAGTTTGGCAACTCAAAAAAATTAAAATCAGAAGGGCTGCTAAAGTTCTTATATAGTTTAGATTCATTTTTGATGTATACTTAATGCTTAGTTATTTCAAGCACCAATTAACTAAATTATTTTGAATTATATATCAATACTAAGCCCTAGTCCAAATAATTCCCTGATTTGTAATCGTTTGATGAGGTCATCGTCATATTGGATATGAACAATTAAACTGCTGGAGATTTTATCATTTACTTGTAATTTTATATTGGCATTCCACTCGACATCAACATTTTTTATTTTGTATAGGTAGTTGATGTAAAAGTTGAATTTATTTTCCATTGTTATATTTTCCATCAAATTGGATTTGAAAAATCCAGAGAGAGAAGCACCAAGCGAGATTATGCTGGTTTCCCCTGGCGCTACACCAAAATGCTTTTTGCCGGCAGGGAGATTTTGCGTGTAGCTTTTACTGACAAAAATCCCTCTTGCTGCGAGTGGGGCAACGTTGACCCAAGCAAGTTCTCCTTCCCTGTAATACCAACCTAATCCCAACTGAATAATGGCAGGAGAGAAGATTCTTGAAATTTTTTCCTTTTGTTCTTCTCCCTCGTTTTCAAAGAAACGGAATCCTGGGAGTAGTTGAGTACGGAAATTAAAATAGGCGGAGTAGTTCCAATAAGTATTTACTTTTTTGCTCAATACGGAATTGATCTCTATTCTATCGTCTGCTTTTTTAAAAAATGAACTTCCAGAGAGATAAGTAGTTCCAATGGAGAGCAATAGCTTATTGTCCCATACCCAACCATTTTCATCTTTGTAATTAATATTGTAATCTAAGCTAAAAAGTCCGGTTAAGGAACTTTCACCTCCCGAGACCCAATTTTCAAAATAGGCTTGGTTAAAAGTGAAATTGGTAACGCCATTGAACTTAAACTTTTTTTCCTCTTTATTAGCATTTACATTGGGATTAGAAACAGTACTGTCTATAGCTTTTTCATTTGCCTGCGCATGATTTTGGGCAAAAACTAGAACGGCTATGATTAGCAGTAATTTTTTCATTTTTTCAGATTTGTAGGGATTAAATTTATTTTTTTATGATCACTATATATCACATTCCAAATTTAAGGGCTAACAAGGTTTTATATATTGTTAAAACTAATTATA
>CAJWGK010000042.1 GCA_913030895.1 uncultured Flavobacteriaceae bacterium
GCTTTTTGAAGGACACATCCTATGACGTTTTCAATTTAGATAAGCTTACGTATGCTGGGAATTTGAATAACCTTTCAGAAATAGCGAACAAGGAAAACTACACCTTTGTTCATGGGGACATTACAGATGCCGATTTTATACAAAATCTTTTCGAACAACATAAGTTCAAACACGTCATTCACTTAGCAGCAGAGTCGCACGTGGACCGCTCCATTTCAGATCCATTTGTGTTTGTTAAAACCAATATTTTAGGCACGCTGAATTTGTTACAAAGCTTTAAAGCATCGCACCAATCAGGAGGGTTGTTTTATCACATCAGTACAGACGAGGTGTATGGTTCGCTGGGCGAAACAGGACTGTTTACAGAAAGCTCACCCTATCAACCCAACTCCCCCTATGCTGCATCAAAAGCGAGCTCAGATCATTTTGTTCGCGCCTACGCCGAAACCTATAAGCTGCCTGTGATCATATCGAATTGCTCTAACAATTATGGCCCCAACCAGTTTCCAGAAAAGTTTATACCCGTTTGTATTGAAGCGATTGTAAACAATAAAAACATACCCATTTATGGCGATGGGAATTACACCAGAGATTGGTTGTATGTAGCGGATCATGCCGCAGCCATAAAAACCATTTTGGAAAAAGGTAAAGTGGGCGAAACCTATAATATAGGCGGGCTTAACGAATGGAAAAACAGTGATTTGGTTAAGGTGCTGATTCGCGAAACGGATAAGGCACTTGGCAGACCCAAGGGCGCTTCACTACCCTTAATTACGTTTGTTAAAGACCGCCCTGGTCATGATAAGCGCTATGCTATTGACAACGCTAAAATTATGCGGGAACTACACTGGAAGCCTGAACATACGTTTGAAGAAGGAATTGTAAAAACCATAGATTGGCATTTAACAAACCAAGCATGGATAGCTGCTGTAAAAGACGGCTCGTACAGAAACATTACCTTTAAAGAATGAAAGGAATTATACTTGCTGGAGGATCAGGCACGCGACTTCATCCGATCACATTATCGGTGAGCAAGCAATTGATGCCCGTGTACGACAAGCCGATGATTTATTATCCGCTATCAACGCTAATGAGCGCCAGCATTCGAGAAATTTTGATTATCTCTACGCCAAAAGACCTTCCGCTTTTTGAACGGCTGTTAGGCGACGGAAGCCAATTGGGGTGTTCGTTTTCCTATGCCGTTCAACCCGAACCAAAAGGTTTAGCTCAGGCATTCTTGATAGGGGAATCCTTTATTGGGAAAGATTCCGTAGCACTGATTTTGGGAGATAACATCTTTTATGGCACAGGCCTTCAAGCGACACTTCAAGACTGTATAAACCCAGAAGGGGGAATTATTTTTGCTTATAAGGTGCATAACCCTGAACGTTATGGAGTGGTATCGTTTGATGCATCAGGTAAAGCAACATCCTTAGAAGAAAAGCCAAAAACCCCGTCATCAAAATTTGCTGTGCCAGGCATTTATTTTTACGACAATGAAGTGATTTCCATTGCAAAAAAAATCAACCCAAGCCCTAGAGGTGAATTAGAAATTACAGATATAAATAAGGCGTATTTGCAAAACCAAAAGCTTCAAGTACAGGAGCTAGACAGCGGAACTGCATGGTTAGATACGGGTACATTCACCTCACTAATGAAAGCGGCGCAGTTTGTTCAAGTGCTGCAAGAACGTCAAGGACTTCGTATTGGCGCAATAGAAGAGGTGGCATATCAAATGGGCTATATCAATCAAGAGCAACACGACACCTTTATCTCCCCATTTATAAAAAGTGGTTACGCAAAACGATAGACATGGAGATAGAAAATACCAAGCTAGGGGGTTGTGTGGTGGTTAAGCCAAAAACCTTTACGGATGACCGGGGGTATTTTATGGAAACTTACCGCCAATCTTGGACGGATTCATTGGGGGACTTTTCGAGCAATTTTGTACAGGATAACCAGTCGTTTTCGTATTACGGCACTATTCGTGGGCTACACTTCCAAACAGGAAAAGATGCACAGGCAAAGTTGGTTCGTGTGATTTCGGGGAAAATTTTAGACATCGCCGTTGATTTGCGTAATAACTCCCCAACATATGGCCAACATGTTGCCATTGAATTGTCTGCCGAAAACAACCGCCAGCTTTGGATTCCAAAGGGATTTGCGCATGGGTTCTCGGTATTGTCCGAAACGGCAGAGGTTTCATATAAATGTGACGCCTACTACAACAAAGAGGCCGAATCTGGAATTCATCCATTGGATGAAACATTAAACATAGTTTGGCAAATACCAAAAGACAAGCAACGTATTTCGGAAAAAGACATGCTACTCTGCGCATTTAATAAGCTAAACAAATGAAACAGGTATTAGTTACCGGAGCAAACGGGCAGTTGGGAAAGTCGATTAAACGAATATCGCCAAACTTTAAGGGCTTAAAGTTTGTTTTTACAGACGTAGCAGACTTAGACATCACAAATAGTGAAGAGGTTAACACTTTTTTTGAATCCAATGCATTAGATTATTGCATTAACTGTGCCGCCTACACTGAGGTTGATAAAGCAGAAGAAGAGGCTGAAAAGGTATATTCAATTAACGCAACAGCGGTTAAAAACCTTGCCGAAGCCTGCCAAAAAACAGGGGCGGTATTGATTCATATATCTACCGACTTTGTTTTTGATGGCACCAAAAGGACTCCCTATACAGAAGAAGATATGCCAAACCCTCTAAGTGTTTATGGAAAATCTAAACTAAAAGGTGAGGAACATGTTCAAGAAAGTTGTGACAGACACTTTATCGTTAGAACGTCTTGGTTATACTCTGAATATGGAAATAATTTTGTGAAAAAAATGTTACGATTGGCAGAAACAAGAAAACAAATAAGTGTAGTCAACGACCAGATTGGTTCACCAACTTATGCGGGAGATTTGGCAGAATTTATTTTAAAAGTAATTTCATCTGAATCAACGGCTTACGGGTTATATCATTATTCAAATTTGGGAGCAATTAGCTGGTATGACTTTGCAGTTGAAATTTTTAGGCAGCATCAAAAAAATGTTCATGTAGTCCCTATACCAACAAGGGCTTACCCTACATTGGCTAACAGGCCAGCATTTAGTGTGATGGATTTGTCTAGGGTAAAGATAATTTTCGGAAGTACAATTCCGTTATGGAAACATAGGGCCATATGATGGATAATAGCGACTTAGTATTGTGTTTGACACCAGTTTACAACGACGAGTTTAGAATTTATTACTCCGCAAAAGAAAAAACAGAGTTTAGCGAGAACCAAGTAATAAGAGTCAAAATAGTAGGGATTTCAGAAGAGCAAACAATTATATATAAATTCCCATTAGGTATATACCCATCAAATTTGAGATTCGATTTCGGGTTTAATAGTAATCAACAAACTACAGATATAAATGCCATAAGATTTATTGACAGACAACAAAAGAAGGACATTGACGGAAAGAATCTTTTAGAGTATTTTTCAATTTTGTACGGGACAGGGAAATTCTATAAAAACGCAAAACAATTACAAAGATTAAATGAGCAGGGCCGGAGTCCTATAATCATTGCTAAGAAGAAACTGATTAAACAGATTTTCCACAATCAGAAAGATCAAACACAAAACGTAAATCAAAGCTAAAAGTAAATCTTCATTCAAAAATGATTCAGATTCCCAAGGACTTACGTTACTTTTTCTTTGGCTCCATATATTCAGGCCTGAGTAGCTTAATAGGCCTACTTGCACCGTTAATAGTTTTACCGCACATAATTAATACTATTGGCTTAACCTATTATGGTATTTCAGCGGTTGCATTTACGGTTTCCATTTTTTTGTCCTTAGTTGTAGATTTTGGATTTAATATTTCATGTGTCAATAAATTATCAAAAACCAAAGAAAATAAATCGGCAATTATTTCAAATGTTATTTATGCAAAAGCACTAATTTTCTTACTGCTTATTGTTTTAGCTATAATTAGTTATTTGATACTATTTGATTCAAAGATTGAACAGAAGGTTTATCTAACTTCATTAATAATTCCACTTACCTCTGTATTTAATATGAGTTGGGCGCTCCAGGGTTTGCAACGTATAAAAGCATGGAGCATTATTCAAAGCATAGGCTTTCTGATTTATGTTGTTGCTACATTTTTATTGATAAACTCCCCAGATGACGTATTATTCGTGAATTTGGCATATGGAATAGGTTTTTTATTCTCGGGATTTTTTTCCATAATCTATCTTACGACTAGGCATAAGGTTTTTTTAAGTAGGTTTAAAATAAGAGCTGTACTAGAAGAGATAAGAGACAGCTACCACTTTTTTTTATCGAATATTTTGAGCTATGCCACACTATTTTTTTTAGGCCCATTAACAGGAGCTATAATATCTTATGAAGCTGCGGGGATCTATAGTATTTTAGAAAAAATCTATCAACTTATGAGGAAACCACTTTCTATCTATCAAACACTTATGTTGCCCAAAATATCTGGAATTTTGGAATTTGATAGATTCCGTGCACTTTCATTGATACGCAAAACATATCCGTTTGTTGTTTTATTAATATTAATTCAAAGTGCAGTCATTTTCTTTTACAAAGAAGAAGTAATCACCTTTTTTACACTAGAAAACGTAGAGTTGCTCAACCGATTGCTTTCGATTTCTTTTGCAGGGATAATAATGACTTTGATTAACAGCCCAGTAGCCCTTCTTTTAATGGCCTTGGACAAAAAAAGAACATTAATGATTTTATCGGCCTGTGGGCTTGTTTTAGGAGCTGTTTTGGGCGCTCCCGCAATAAAAATTTATGGAGTTACAGGGACAGTATATACGCTTTTATTAATAGAGTTTTTTTTAGCAACCACACTTGTTTTTATAAAAAAAAGGAGATATACTTAGTTTAATCAAATAATTACCTCAATTTAAATTATAATTAGATAAAAGTCATTAAGTCTTTTATACATTAACAAAATGAAAAACAAAAAGTACGAAATCAAAGAGCAGAGTTATTTTTCACACGTGAGACATGAATTGATTGACGCCATTAAGGATAAGAAAGAGCTTAATGTAGCAGAAATTGGAGGGGGCACAGGAAACACGCTTATTCACCTAAAAAAAACTGGAATAGCCTCATCAATTCACCTGTATGATATTGTGGATTTTGTTAAAGAAAAAGACGAGTTTGACTCAATTCATATTGGCGATGTTGAGTCGTGTGAGTTTCCTACAAATAAATATGATGTTATTATCTTGGCAGATGTTTTGGAGCATTTGTTTGACCCCAAAAAAACAATTAAAAGGCTTATTCCATCACTTAAAAAAGAAGGCCTTATCATTTGTAGTATTCCTAATATAAGACATTTTAAGGCATTTTATAAAATATTTATTAGGGGAACGTTTAAATACGAAGACTCAGGCCTTTTTGATTTTACCCACATTCGCTTTTTTTGTAAAAAGGACATGATAAAACTGTTAGATTTCCCAAATATATTAAAGCGTATTTCTATTCGGTCTTCAAATAAATTTGTGAAAAGCAAAGCATCTATTCTAGATAAAGTTACGTTTAAGATTTTCTCTGATTTTTTGACGGTTCAATATATAATTGTATTAAAAAACATTAAAACTGAAGCACAATAATACAGCAAAACCAGGCAATGCATCTCTCTATAATTATAGCAAATTATAACGGCGAAGTCTTTCTAAAAGACTGTTTAGAGTCAATAAATACACATTGCGCCACCTTTTCCCATGAAGTTATACTAGTTGATAATAACTCGCAAGACAACAGTTTAGCACTTGTAGAAAAACTTAGCGCTCCAATTAAAGTTATCAAGAACGACGAAAATGTTGGATTCTCAAAGGCCAATAATATTGGCGTGAAAGCTAGTTCTGGGCATAACGTACTATTGTTAAACAACGACACTATATTATGCGGCAATATAACTGCAGCTCTCGACGTTCTTAAAGATGAAAAAGTCGGAGTCGTTGGCATAAAAATGTTAGGACGAAATAAAGAGTATAGAAAATCCGCAGGAAACTTTCCTTCCGTATGGAATTTGATTAAACTATCGCGTATGATGAAAACAAACGGAAGTTTTTCGAACGGAAATTTTGAAGAGGAACTTTATTCAGTTGACTGGGTGGAAGGGTCTTTTTTATTAACGAAAAGGAAATATTGGGATATGGTAGGCGGTCTTTCAGAAGAATATTTTATGTATTGTGAAGACGTGGATTTTTGTAAAAAAATCAACGATAAAAATTTAAACACGCTTTTTTATAGCGCTATTTCATATATTCATTTTGGAGGATACACAAGCGCTCGTTCAAAAACAATAAATGAAAGCTTCAAAAAGTATGCAAGAAAGCATATGACACAACCAAAAAAAAGCCTTTATCTAATGTTGTTAAAACTTAAACAAGTACAAAGAAATGTTAAGAGCTATTTTTAATTACTTTTTAGCGAAATTCGAAAAAAACTACGTTATCTCAAAAGAGGTCACCAACAAACAAATCTTGGCAACGCTATTATCTCGAATGACAATGCTTATTAGAGGTATATTAAGGACTAGAAAGACGGTTTTTTTAGGCAGAGGGGTTAGATTAAGAAATGTAAAAAACATAAAATTCGGCAAGGCTTGTACAATTGAAGAGCGCGTTCATGTTGATGGATATGCAAAACAAACGGTCTCTTTTGGTAATCGAGTTAAGATTGGGGCAAACACTAAAATTTCTATAACTAGTCACTTAGAAAACTTTGGCACAGGCTTAAATATTGGTCACGATAGCGCTATTGGAGAGTATTCTTATTTAGGCTGTTCAGGAGGAGTAATCATCGGGAATGATGTTATAATGGGCCAATATGTAAGTTTTCACTCTCAAAACCATAATTATCAAGATAAAACCCGTAAAATTCGAGAACAGGGAGTTAAGTCTGAAGGAATAGAGATAGGAAATAATATTTGGGTCGGAGCAAAAGCAACTTTTTTAGATGGATGCAAAGTATCAGACAATTCAATTGTCGCGTCAGGTGCTGTAGTAACCGAGAAGTTTTCATCTGGTGTCGTTATAGGTGGTGTTCCAGCTAGAGTTATTAAGGAATTATGAAGAAAACAGTTCTGTTTTTTCATCAATCTGCGGAGCTTTATGGTTCTGATAAAATGTTGCTACATTTTGTATTGCACTTAAAGAATGAGCAAAGTGAATTTAATCCAATAGTTGTTCTTCCTAAAGAGGGGCCGCTATTAAAAATTCTAAAGCAAAACAAGGTAAAAACAATCGTATCTCCAGTGTTGAAACTTTCTAGAAATATGTTTTCAGCTAAAATTATTTTTAGCTTTCCGTATCGACTTTTCAAATCCCTTCATACGTTAAAAAGAGAATTAAAAAGTGAGTCTATAGATATAGTTTACTCTAGTACACTTGCAGTTACAATGGGTTTGGTTTACTCAGTACTATATCGAGTAAAACACCTTTGGCATGTTCACGAACTGATAAGAAAACCAAGAATAGTTAAACATACGTATATTTATTTGCTGTCCCGATTTTCTAACCATGCTGTTTTTAATTCACACGCCTCTAGAAATAATTTCATTATAAGAAAAAACAAGCTTTCTAAAAAAGCAACCGTTATTTGGAATGGAATGGAACGCCAAGCAACAAAAACAAAACCAGAGACGCTCAAAAAGTTACGAAAGTCATTAAACATTAAAGAAACCTCAATTGTAATAGGGCTTGTAGGAAGAATTAGCCGTTGGAAAGGCCATCATTTATTGCTAGAGGTATTTGAAGACCTCTACAATAAAGGGTATGATATTGCCCTTTTATTTTTAGGATCACCGCCGCCAAACCAAGAGTATTTTTTAGAAATCCTAATGGATGAAATAAAAAAGCGGAATCTTTCTAATAAATGTAGCATTGTTGGTTTTGATTCAAATATTTGGCAATATTTTGATTTAATGGACATAGTTACGGTACCCTCTACGGAGCCAGAACCTTTTGGATTAGTAACACTAGAGGCAATGTTATCAAAGAAGCCTGTAATAGCTTCTAACCATGGGGGATTAAGTGAAATTGTTTTAGACAATAATACGGGCTTTCTTTTTAGCCCAAACAATAGCGTAGATTTATATTTAAAAACGGAGCGCTTGATTAAAGACAAAAATAAACGAAATAATTTTGGGAAAAACGGATTTGATAGGGTAAACACGATTTTTACATCTGAAACATATAATTTAAACCTCTTAAATTGTATTAAAAAGTTATGAAGCTCAAAACCGATATTATTAGTCAATACAAACTTTGTTTTATATCGCTCTTGTCGGTAAGCTTTCTATTTGCATCGTTTGAAATAACCGCGATTTTATCTACGCTTGTTGTTTTGTTTGTTTTGGCGCAAAAGAAAATTAAGTTTTCAAAGAACTTCCTTTCTCTAATTTCCGCATTAATTTTATTAAGCACTATCGCAATTATCACAGGCATTACGAAAAATAAATTGGGATATGATTTTTTAAAAGACTTTTTTTATTTAAACAAACCAATATTATTAATCCTTGCAGGTTACGCCATAGTTCGAAAGATAAACAACCAAGAATTTGTTTATAGAGCTGTCGTTTCGGTTGCTATCTTTTTTGCGGCTACTCACTTGTTTTTAGTAGCTCAGTACGTTATAGCTGAGCCAGACTTCACGGTGGCGGGTATTAGACATTATGCGGGTAGAGACAGTGTTCTGGAGCTCTTCGCATTAAGCTTTTTAGTGGCCAATATCAGATTAAAAAAAATTAAGTTTATACATCAAAACCTCATAATTTTGGTTTTAGCATTGTCATTCCTTTTCTACTTTTCTAGGACGATGACACTTGTTTTTATGTTTATGTTAATCGCTTTTTTAGGTTATTTAAAGCTGACAACTAGAGGTTTAAGATATATTCTCTTTGCAACACTAATTATCAGCGCACTCTATGCCTATTTATTCTCTATAAATATCGACAGAGATTCTGATAGACCAATTGACAACTTTTTATATAAAATAAAATTGGCTCCAGCAGAAATCTTTATTAAACCGGAGAGCACAGATGTTAAAGACCACTCAAACCTCTGGGATCATTGGCGTGCTTATGAAGCCAGTAAGGCAATCGACGCACTCAATGAGGGAAAAACAATCAATTGGTTTTTCGGACTGGGTATGGGGTCGCTAATTGATCTTGATTTTTATGCGCCCCTTTCTGATGACGACAAGGGCATGAGATTTATTTCATTATTACACAATGGCTACGTATATGTGCTTTACAAAACGGGATTCATTGGCTTACTAAGCTACATTTTATTTTTTGTGTTTATACTTGTGCCATTTAGTAGTACAAAAGAAATGCTACCCTCTTACAATATTCTTGTAGGAATTGTGACTTTTTACATTATTTCATCATTTGTAATAAGCGGACTTTATAATTTAGCTGACCCAATTTCATTATTAGTTGGAGCCTTTTTTAAACAGAGTGAAATTGAATTTTATGAAAATAGCGATTATAGGGACTAGAGGAATACCCAATAATTACAGCGGGTTTGAGCAGTTTGCCGAAAACTTTGCTGTTTTTTTAGCAAAAGAGAGATACGATATAACCGTTTATAACTCCCACAACCATAAGTACCAAAAACCATACTTTAAAGAGGTAAAAATTATTCATTGCTTTGACCCAGAATACTTAGTTGGCACATTTGGACAGTTTATTTATGACCTAAACTGCATACTGAACTCTAGACGACAAAATTTCGATGTGATTCTACAGCTTGGTTACACTTCAAACTCTATTTGGCATTTTTTGCTTCCAAAAGCAGCAAAAGTTGTTACGAACATGGATGGATTGGAGTGGAAGCGAACAAAGTATACTCCCCTTGCGCAAAAATTTTTAAAGTACGCTGAAAAATTAGCCGCTAAAAGTAGCGATGTTTTAATAGCAGACTCATTGGGAATTCAAACCTATCTTAAAAAGAAGTATAAACTTGAGTCCACATACATCCCGTATGGCGCAAGCACCCCTGAACAGTTTCAAAAAAGTGTTTTGGAAGAATATAAAGTATTGCCTTTTTCGTATGATATGCTTATAGCAAGAATGGAACCCGAGAATAATATAGAGGTAATTTTAGACGGGTACTGCGCCTCTAATCAAAGCCGTAATTTTTTGGTTATTGGAAATCACCAGGGCACAAAATTTGGAAAATATATCTATCAGAAGTTTAAAGACACTTCATCAATTCATTTTCTGGGTGGAATCTTTGACCTTATCAAACTCGACGCGCTTCGTAAATATTCTAGCTTATATTTTCACGGACACTCTGTTGGCGGGACAAACCCGTCCTTATTAGAGGCAATGGCTTCAGAAGCATTAATTGTTGCACATGACAACCCATTCAACAAAGGTGTTTTGGGCGAAGACGCTCACTATTTTATAGACGCATCAGATGTAACAGATTTTATAGAAAAATTGGAAAAAAAGGCTTTTTCGAAAATGATAGACAATAACACGAAAAAAATACGTTATAAATTTAGCTGGAAATCAGTTAATATCAACTATTTAAAAACCCTTGTTAGAGTCTATCAATCATCTTAAAAACATACTAAAACAAGAAAGCGTATATGTCTACCTCATAGTAGTTGTATTAACTTTTCAGCTACTAAACTTCGCATTTGGGAGCATTAGCCTTGCTGTATTTTCCATAGTATCTCTACTAAATGCTGCGTTTAACAGGCCTAAGAAAATAAGAGCGTTAGCACCACCCGTAATTTATTTTGTTGTAATAGTAATATCATTGATACCTGTAGAGGATAATGAAAATATTTCTTCTAAGTTAATGCTTGCCCTTCCTTTTCTTATAATTCCTTTGTCGTTTTCTTTTTTGAACGTTTTAACACGAAGAGGTGTAGAAAGAGTATTTAACGTTTTTTCTAATGTTTTAATACTCTACGTGACACTCCTTGCAATAAACGCCCTGATAAGGTACAAGGTTAGCAAGGACATTGATGTGTTTTTTTATCATGAATTTTCATCACTATTTGACATCAATGCAATTTATCTTTCTATGGTTTTACTGTTATCATACATCTATCTATTGACTAAAACCAAGAGTATGTGGAACTCTCTTAAACTTGTGTTGATTGTTGCGGCCATTGTTTTACTGTCCTCAAAGATGATCATTCTCTTGTTAGGAATTCTAAGCGTATTTGTTGGACTGAAAAGAATAAGGTCACTTAAAATCAAGATATTATTTTTGAGTGTATTTTCTCTGTTATGTGTGGTTTTGCTAAATGTTATTAAAATCAACGAAAGAGTAAACGACGAAATTCAAAGTAATTTCGTGGAGGTGCTTACTACAGAAAAATTTAATCATGTGTATTTTTGGACAGGCTCTTCTATTAGACTTTTTCAAGGACGTGTTTTTTGGGAGCTTTTGCAACAGGACAAGAAATGGATTTTAGGATATGGATTTAATTCCTCTCAAGAACACATTAAAACCAAACACAAAAAGTATAACATATACCCCGGTTTTAAGGAGTATAACTTTCATAACCAATATATACAAACAATCGCAGAGCTCGGTTTAATGGGGTTAATTGCTTTTTCGATAGTTTTTTACTTTATAGTGAAGAATGCGCTTGAAACGAAGTCGACTTGGGCGTTTCTAATGGTTTTGCTTTTTGCTACGGTTTTTTTGACGGAGTCGTATTTGGTTAGACAACGAGGGATTATCTATTTTTTGTTCTATTATTGCCTAATAATTAAATACGCCTACCAAAAATGAAAATAACCGTAATTGGCACCGGCTATGTAGGTCTCGTTACCGGAACCTGTTTAGCTGAAGCAGGGAATGATGTGTTGTGTATTGACATACACAAAGCCAAAGTAGCTAAAATGCAAAACGGCGAAGTGCCTATTTACGAGCCGCACTTAGAAACCTATTTTGAGCGAAACATCAAAGCAGGCAGACTACACTTTTCTACCAATATTGAAGAAGGCGTAGATCATGGAGAAATTATCTTTTTAGCGCTGCCCACCCCAGAAGACGAAGACGGCTCTGCGGATCTATCTTACGTATTGGGCGTTGCCAACCAAATTGGCGACTTGATGAAAGACTACAAAATTATAGTCGGTAAAAGCACTGTACCAGTAGGCACAGGCGAGCAGGTAAAAGCTTTGTTGAATTCTAAAACCGATATACCCTTTGATGTCGTTTCAAATCCAGAGTTTTTGCGTGAAGGTTTTGCTGTGGAGGACTTTATGAAACCCGACAGAATTGTTGTTGGCGTGGAGTCAGAAAGAGCTCAGAAGACCATGGAAAAGCTTTACGCGACTTTTGTTCGCTCGGGCAACCCCACCGTGTTTATGGACATCAAATCGGCGGAACTGACGAAATATGCCGCTAACGCTTTTTTAGCAACCAAAATTACCTACATGAACGAAATCGCAAATTATTGCGAAAAGGTTGGGGCAAACGTAGATGATGTGCGTATGGGTATGGGTCTTGACGAACGTATTGGAAAACGCTTTTTATTCCCTGGAATAGGGTATGGCGGTTCTTGCTTTCCAAAAGACGTAAAAGCACTGCACAAATCAGGGAAAGATGCGCAGCACCACTTTGCTATTTTGGACAGCGTTATTGAAGTAAACGAAAAGCAAAAAACAGTTTTGTTCCCTAAGATGGAACGGCATTTCGAAGGGAACCTTAAAGGCAAAAAGATTGCCCTTTGGGGACTGGCATTTAAACCCAATACAGACGATATCCGTGAGGCACCTGCCTTATATATGATTGACAAATTACTAAAAGCAGGTGCCACCGTAACGGCTTTTGATCCAGAAGCCATGGATAACGTAAAAGCGAAATTGGGCGATAACATTGCCTTTGCATCAAGCATGATAGAAGCTGTTAAAGGCGCAGATGCCTTGCTTATTTGCACAGAATGGCACGCCTTTAGAAACCCGAATTTTGACAAACTTAAAGCAGCCTTATATGGCAGCGTCATTTTTGATGGACGCAATATTTATAGTCCTGTCGAAATGAAATCGTTAGGATTTGATTATTATTCTATCGGAAGATGAAACAAGCATTAGTTACCGGCGCAGCAGGATTTTTAGGGTCGCATTTATGTGACAAGTTATTAGCTGTAGGAATGTCGGTTATTGGTATGGACAACTTTATTACGGGCTCCATGTCTAACATTGCCCATTTAGAGGACAATTCAAACTTTAGTTTTATCAACCACGATGTGTGTCAGCACATAGATATAAAGGGTGACTTGGATTATATCCTTCATTTTGCATCTCCTGCAAGCCCCATAGATTATCTTAAAATACCTATTCAAACACTCAAGGTTGGTGCGTTAGGCACACATAACGCATTAGGCTTAGCAAGAGCAAAAAACGCACGGATTTTGGTGGCATCTACATCCGAAATTTATGGCGACCCTTTAGTTCACCCACAAACCGAAGACTATTTTGGTAATGTAAACACCATAGGTCCACGTGGAGTATATGATGAGGCTAAAAGGTATTTAGAATCCATTACCATGGCCTATCACCGCTATCACGGAGTAGACACCCGCATCATACGTATTTTTAACACTTACGGCCCTAGAATGCGCCTAAACGACGGCCGTGTTATTCCTGCTTTTATGGGGCAAGCGCTTAGGGGAGAGGATTTGACGGTTTTTGGAGACGGCTCGCAAACGCGATCATTCTGCTTTGTGGAAGATGAGATCGAAGGTATTTACCGCCTTTTGATGAGTGAATATCATCTACCAGTGAATATTGGAAACCCGGATGAAATTACCATCTTACATTTTGCCCAAGAGATTATAGCCCTCACGGGAACAGATCAAAAGATTGTTTACAAAGAACTGCCCAAAAATGATCCATTACAGCGAAAGCCAGATATTACCAAAGCCAAAGAAATTTTGGGGTGGGAGCCAAAAGTGGGTAGAGCGGAAGGGATGCAGCGGACCTATAATTACTTTAAGTCTTTAAGCCAAGAGGAGTTAAATAAAATGGAACACAGAGATTTCACATCTTTTAAAAACTAGTCAAACATACAATAAGCCCCGTATAATATCGTTATCAAATTCAAACCAACTTTTTTTACTATTGGGTAAAAATATAAAAGAAAGCTTCAAGATATTGCCATACCTCCCATTTTGGTTTTTTGAGTGGGGTGCTCTTCTTGTTTTTTCTTTATACACCCTTAACCCTACCGTTTTAACCAATAACAAAACGGCCTTTTATGTGCTAGTTTCCATCTGGTTCATGGGCGGGATTTTATCTCGATTTTACAACTATGAGCGTAACCTGAACTTTACCAAACAATTGCAGCGCTTTATTTTATTTTCTTTTTTTTGGAGCATACTTTTCTTTTTGGCCACTCGTTTCTTTTCAGAAATAGTTGTGTGGAACACTACAGTAGTAATTAAGTTTATTTTAAGCGCATTTCTTATAAAAGCGATAGCTGTAATTGCATTATTTAAACTTAGGCAGCGTAGCTCACTATTTCAAGAAAACATATTGGTTTACAAGGCAGACTCAGGAACTAATTTTATTAAAGATGTACGTGATCTAAAAAGAACAGGATTCAACATTTATGAAGCTGATGAAACCCTGTTTGAAGAAAGTTCTTTGGATCAACTAGTACAAAAAACACTTGAAAACAACATAAAATCCATATATGTGCCTCTAGACATTGTTTTAGACGAGGCAAATACCCATATACTAAGCCTAAGCTGGAATAAGCAGGTTCGTATTAAATTAATTACAAATTATAACTCCCCTATTACGGGTAGAAATGCACACTTTTACGGGCTTACACAAGTGTTATCACACCATGTAAGTCCATTAGACTCAATTTTATTTCGAATTCAAAAAAGACTTTTTGACATTGTTTTTTCTGGGGCTGTTATTATTGGACTTTTATCTTGGTTTACTCCCCTTTTGGCCATTTTGATTTGGGCAGACTCAAAAGGCCCCATATTTTTTATTCAAAAACGGCCAGGACGCTTTAAAAAACCATTCCCATGTATTAAATTTAGGTCTATGGCTGTCAACAACCGAACAGAGAAATCAGCAACTAGAAACGATGCAAGAGTAACCCGTGTAGGAAGGGTTATCCGCAATACAAGCTTAGATGAATTACCCCAGTTTTTCAATGTTTTTTTTGGACAGATGTCTATTGTCGGACCAAGACCCAACTTAACATCCCAAATCATTCAGTACAGCAAAATTTTTGATGACTATCCAAAACGTATGTATTTAAAGCCTGGTATTACAGGTCTTGCACAAGTTAGTGGAGCAAGAGGCGGGATTGATAAAGATATTGAAATGAAGCATCGCATCAAATACGACATCTTTTATATTCGCCACTGGTCCTTTGCGTTGGATATTAAAATTATTATCCGGACTGTGCTAAACATGATTAAAGGAGAGGAAAAAGCCTATTAGCTTTTTGTTTGGTACCGCTTGGTTACCAAATAAACACCAAGCAACACCACCCCACCTGCACCAAACTTATAGGCGGTTAGGGCATCTGCGCCAACTACGATAGCATACGCGATGCCAATCAGCGGCTGTAAATAGGTAAACACGCCAACCGTACTTGCCTTTAGCTGCTTGAGGGCATATACATTGAGTAGGTAGGTCATAAAAGTCGTTCCTATTACCACAAAAGCAAAACGCCAAAGGGCCTCAAAAGGCAGGGCACTCCAGGTAACCTCGCTAAATTCAGGATAGCTTATGGGCAATGCCATTATAAAACCAAACAAAAACAACCACTTTAATAAATGCACGGTCGTATACTTTGCAGAGAGTGACTTAACCAAAACCAAATACATGGCAAACGACGAAGCATTGACGACAAAAAGCGTATTCCCCAGAGGAATATTGGGAGCATCTTGACGGACCTCATTACCAAAAACAATCAATACCAAAGCCCCGATAAAGCCTAATATTACGCCAACGACCCTTGGAAGTAAAAGCCGCTCTTTTATTAGAATTGCCGAAAACACAAACACTAGTATGGGGGTAATGGTTATGAGTACCGCACTGTTAATAGGCGTTGAAAGTTCAATTCCTTTAAAAAAGCAAAGCATGTTTATATCCATGCCAAAGAGCGCACAAAGCAGCATCTTCGGAAGATCAGCACGGTCAATTTTTTGTTGCGGAATAAAGAGGCTGACCAGCCAAAACAAAATGGCCGCCCCCAGAAGACGTACTTGAACAAAACCAAACCCTTGAATATATGTGGGCATCACTTCTTTGGCGATGGTATGGTTTAGACCATAGATGGTTGTTGCTCCCAAAGCGGCCAGAAGCGCCAGTGTTCGCTTATCCATCAAGCGCCGTTTTCATTGCTGCAACAGTTGCTTTTGAATTCCCCAAAAACACTTTATTATTCCAAATAAGGATGGGTCGCTTAAGGCAACTGTACTCTTTTTCAAGGAATTCTTTATATACCGCTTCTGAAAACACAGTTCTCTGTCGTTTCATCTGCGCATAGACACGTCCGCGTTTGTTTATCAACTGCTCATAATTGTTTGTATGATTATATAAAAACCGCAATTGTTCAGGTGTTACCTTTTCATCTTTTACGTTTTGTAAAAAAGGGGCGTCTTCTATTCCCAAAGATTTGATGATACGGACACAGGTAGAACAAGTAGACAGATAAAGAAATGTATTTTTCATAATCATGCAAAGGTGAGTAAATTCCCCTTAAAAGTGGCGTCTTAACGTAAACTTAAATACATTTGTTTAAAATACAGCCATGGCAAATAAAAAACTAAAATTCAACTCCCGAACCATTCACGGCGGCCAACAACCCGACAAAGCCTATGGCTCCGTTATGCCCCCCGTTTATTTTACATCTACCTACACGCAAGAAAAGCCGGGAATTCACCTTGGTTACGAATACAGCCGATCCCACAATCCCACGCGCACTGCACTAGAGGCCTTACTTGCCAATATTGAGTCAGGCGCACACGCCTTAGCTTTTGCTTCTGGCATGGCCGCAATCGATGCCGTAATAAAACTTTTAAAACCTGGCGATGAGGTTATTTCAACAAACGACTTGTACGGAGGAACCTATCGGATTTTTGACAAGATGTTTGCAGCCTACGGCATTAACTTTCATTTTGTTCCAATGGGCGACATGGAAGTAGTTGCAAAGCATATTAATGCAAACACCAAATTGCTTTGGGTAGAAACGCCGACCAACCCACTGATGCAAGTCATTGATATAAAGGCTATGGCAGCACTCGCTAAGGCAAATAAGCTAATATTAGCTGTTGATAACACGTTTGCTACACCCTACTTACAACGCCCGCTAGAATTAGGCGCCGATATTGTCATGCATTCTGCTACCAAATATTTAGGTGGACACAGCGATGTTGTGTTGGGCTCATTGGTTGTCAATGATGCGGATTTGGCCGACCGTTTGGCATTTATTCAAAACGCCAGCGGAGCCGTGCCAGGCCCAATGGACTCTTTTTTGGTATTGCGCGGCATTAAAACCCTGCATGTGCGCATGCAGCGACATTGCGAAAACGGGCGTGTAATATCGATGTTTTTAGAAAGTCATCCTGAGGTTTTAAAAGTGTATTGGCCAGGGTTAAAAGAACACCCCAACCATGAAGTTGCCAAAGCCCAAATGGATGATTTTGGCGGCATGATTTCTTTTGTACACAAAGATAATAGCCTTGAAAAAGCAGTAGCTATCGTGTCGTCGTTTCAACTATTTACTTTGGCAGAGTCTTTGGGCGGTGTGGAAAGTTTAGCGGGACACCCAGCAAGCATGACGCACGCGTCTATTCCAAAAGAAAAACGTGAAAAAACTGGCGTTACCGATGGCCTTATTCGCCTTAGTGTTGGCATTGAAGACAGCAAAGACTTGATCGCTGACTTAGCTCAAGCCCTGAGTTAAATAAAATAATACATAAATTTAGGTTTCAAATCGAAGACTATGGAAAAAACCATCACTAATTTTTTGCAAGAAGTAAACCAACGCAACACCAATGAGCCAGAGTTTATGCAGGCCGTTTCCGAAGTAGCGCAAACTGTTATACCCTACATTGTTGCCAATGATATTTATCACGGAAAAAATATCCTGATGCGCATGGCAGAACCTGAACGTGTGGTTATGTTTCGTGTGCCATGGA
>CAJWGK010000043.1 GCA_913030895.1 uncultured Flavobacteriaceae bacterium
AATTGCGCCATTTCACTTTAATACCGCCACCATCGTGGATTTGAAGTGCAATGGCGCCTTTTCCTTTTCCAATATTCTGATCCATCCACTATCACCCTCCTTACTTGCGCCTATTAAACAGGCATATATACGATTGGGGTCTGCTGGAGTGACTGCTAGTTTACATCCACCATCTGACGCGTTTGCCATGTCTTCAGGGACATACCAATTGGTGTCTTTTAAAGTCCATGTATGTCCTACGTCTTCTGATTTAAATACTTCTGCCCTAACCAAGGTTGGATTGTGAGCAGCAACATAGAGAATATCTGGATTTGTTGGATGAGATACAATGTCCCAGCATCGGTTTGTCATAACTGTAGTCCAATTGACTCCCCCATCTACTGTTTTATAAAGCCCTTTTTTGGCTGCTAAAAACATAATATTTGGATCTGTTTCGTAGATGTGTAATTGTTCTACAGCGCCTCCTAAATAAAGTAGTTCTGTCCAACCTTCCCCAGCATTAGTCGATTCGTATACCCTACCTGAATCCAAAAGATAGAGTGTGTTTGGGTTTTCAGGATGAACTTTTATGTCGCTAGCCCTTAGTATGGGCGAATCTTTCCCTACGAGCTGCCAATTTAACCCCCTGTCAGTCGTCTTAAAGATACCTGCTCCTTCAGTAGCGGCATACATGATGTCTGGGTTTGAGGGAGCTATCCCCAATGAATACACGTTTACTTGAGTAGGGCGAGTCTTTAAGGAACCTTTTTTATAAGTATTGGTTGGCCCTAAACTTGTCCATTGTGTTGTGGACGTCCCTGATTTTTTGGAAAGCGAACCTTTTAAATTAAGTTGTTTATTTTTTTTTCGAAGTGCTTTCTTCTCAGTCCCTTTTTTGAGGTAATTTAAATGCTTTTTTCTAGAATCGGGATATATAAAACCTTTTTCATCTGCCATAAGGTATACATTTCGAATCCAATATTTGTAATTCTGAGTATGAATGTTTTTCTCAAAAGAATGGCTTTCATAGTATTTCAAATAAAGATTTGTGACCTTATCTATATTCGGAACACTACTATACATTTCTGTCACCCATTCGGGTTCAGTTCCATTTAACTTAGGAAATACTTTAAAGTAACTAGCGTCTTGTGCAAAGAGTTGAAAACTAAACAACGTTAGTAGTAGTAGGTGTTTCATAACGGGGTAATTTCGGGGCGTTGTATAAAGAATTTGAGGCTTCCTTATACTGCCTCAAAGATATTATTTTCCATGATATTATTTTTCAATACAAACAAAATAATTCCTTTTAAGTGAGTTGTTGTATAGCTATTAAATAAAAAAAAAGTCGGAATATTTATTCCGACTTTATCAGTGTTTTTAGGTAGCGAGAGGGAGACTTGAACTCCCGACCTCCGGGTTATGAATCCGACGCTCTAACCGGCTGAGCTACCTCGCCATTAATTAATGCGCAAATATAAATGTTTAATCAATAGCGACCATTTCAACTTTTAAAAAAAATTATGTTTATCATTTACAGCTTAACTTTTTTCTATATATTACCAACAAATAAGATTCATTAATGAGTTCTAAAACTTTCTTTTCCATAGAGTTTGATTTTCACGCCTCACCCCAGCTATTATTTCAGTATTTATCCACACCGTCTGGCTTGTCTGAATGGTTCGCTGACAATGTAAACTCAAGGGGAGAACATTTTCATTTTATTTGGGATGATGGCGAAGAAGAAGCTAAGTTAATCCAAATTAAAAACAACGAAAGAATTCGTTTTCAATGGATTAACGGCAATGAAGATGATGGCGATTATTATTTTGAGTTCAATATCGAGGTGGATGAAATCACCAAAGACGTCTCACTAATTGTTTCGGATTATTCTGATGAAGATGAGTTGGAAGAGTCCAAATTACTATGGGAGAATCTTATCTCTGATCTCAAACAGGTACTTGGTTCTGCATAAAACTTTGTAGATGGTTAATTTTGATGGAACTTGCTATACAAAGCTCTCTGAAGTTCCTGAGTATTCCTTAAAGCGTTTTTTTGAATTACCCATTCACAAGCATCACTTGCTTGTTTTTAGAAAACAAATCCTGCAATTGGAGGCTCATTATTTCTCCATTATGGCTGCTTTGCGGAGGTCTAGAATTGTGATTCCAATGGAATATACCCTGGAATACTTTCAAGAACAAGTAAATCTAATATACGCAAATCAAAAAGAGGGAGATGATTTCTCAATCATTGCATTATCGTTCCACAGAAAAGAGAACCCCACTGAACTTTTACCGGTTAGCGAAGTTGGTTTTTGTATGCAAATACGCAATACTGACTGGAAAACCAATCCAATAAGTTTGACCCTATATAAAGACTATCCTATTCTGGCTGATGCCTATTCTAATTTATACCAGACCAACGAGCCACTTCGAAAACTGGCGGAAGTTTTTGCTTATGAAAATGATTATGGTGCTTGCTTGTTACTCAATAACGAGAAAAAAATTGTAGAAAGTTCTCACGGAACTCTTTTTTTGATAGTTGAAGATAAAGTTTTTACTCCCACCCTTAGCTCGGGAACAGTTCATTCAGTGTCCCGAACAGCTTTGATAAATTTTATCAAGAAAAATACCAATTACGAGATTGTCGAGGATGATATTGCTGTCTTTGCGCTACAACGAGCAGCTGAGTTATTCCTGTTTTCGTATAAATTCGGTTTAACCAAGGTAGGTCAATTCAGAAAAAAGGAATACACTACTGTGAGGTCATTAGCTATTGAGGAATCGTTTTTTAATTATCTGAAAAATCAGTTATGAAATGGATTTTCGGGTGTATTTGACCAGATGACATATTTTCCACCCAAAGCAAGCATTTGATCTTTCCAAAGCGTTTCCGTTTTTAGATTAAAAAAACTATCGGTAAATGTATTTTCATTCACTACCCAAGCGTTAGACGCAATTTCTTGTTCCAGTTGATCATTTGACCAACCCGAATACCCTAAGAAAAAACGGAGGTCATTGGTGGTTAATATACTGTCATTAACTAGTGCAACAATTTTTTCGAAGTCCCCTCCCCAGTAAAGTTCTTCATCAATTTTTATACTATTTGGAATTAAATGCCCGGCTTTGTGGATGACGAATAGATTGTCCTGTTCAACAGGTCCACCACAGTAAAGAGGGAATTCTGGTTTTATTTCAGGCATCACCTCATTAATGGGATAGTGTAGAGGTTTATTGACGATAAACCCCAACAGTCCTGAATCTTTGTTGTCAGCGATGATTACAATAGATCGGTGAAAATTTTGGTCTCCAAAAACTGAAGGCGCTGCAATAAGAATTTTACCTTGTTCCATTAGAATGCTACTGTTAAGCTATATTATGGAAAAATTATATATCATTAACATAAAGCAAAAAAAAAGCCTCCCGTTTGGGAAGCTTTTTTAATTTTTTCAGTTCAAGCCTAGTTTACAGAGCTTGATAGATCAGCACCAGCTTTAAACTTAACTACATTTTTAGCTGCAATCTTGATCGTAGCACCAGTTTGAGGATTTCTACCCTCTCTAGCGGCTCTCTTGGAAACTGACCAAGATCCAAATCCAACTAAAGAAACGCGACCGCCTCCTTTGAGAGTCGATTCAACACTTCCGATTAATGATTCAAGCGCTGCTTTGGCTGCTGCCTTTGAGATGCCAGCATCTGCTGCCATAGCATCTATTAATTCTGATTTGTTCATAATCTAATAAGTTTAATTGTTAGATTCACAAATTTAGAAGCTTTCCTTAAAGTCCAAAGAAAAAACCTCTGAAATCCGCATTATTGTTAATAAAAACAATTATTTGTTGATAATGGTAGTTGATTTTAGCTTAGTTCACCACCATTTCAGAGGAAAATGTACGACCATTAAGTATATCAAGGGCTGCCATCTTTTTTTTGCCTGGGAATTGCAAATTGATGCAGTTTAAAAAACCTTCCTTGTGTGTGATTAGTATTTTTCGGTTTTCAATAACAATTTTATTGGGTTGAAAGGTATGCGGCTCTTTGATTAACTGTGCCTCAAAAATTTTGATTACAGTTGTTGAACCTCCCTCAGTTACTTTCGTTTTTGCTCCTGGGTAGGGGGAGAGTCCTTCTATTTTTGCCCCAATCGCATCCAATGACTGACTCCAATCAATAAAAGTATTTTGCTTATCTAATTTCGGAGCACTTTTTTCGCTGCCCTCAAGTTGTTGAACTTTTGATTTTATGGAGTTTTCAAAAATTCCTTGAATTGTCGTACAGACTAATTCACTTCCCATTTCTGCCAGCTTATCGTGTAAACTTCCAGCGTTGTCCTTTGGTGATATAGCCACACTATTCTGTAGTAGGATCTCGCCGGAATCTATTTTATCATCAATAAAAAATGTCGTCACCCCGGTTGTTTTTTCCTGATTGATAATCGCCCAATTGATGGGTGCAGCACCGCGATAATTTGGTAATAGTGATGCATGCAAGTTGAAAGTACCTTGAATAGGAATAGACCAAACTACTTTTGGAAGCATTCTGAAGGCAACTACTACCATTAGATCGGGCTTTAATTCTTTTAATTCATTGACAAAAGCAGGATCTTTAAGATTAGAGGGTTGAAGCACTTTTAAATTCTTTTCTAAAGCGATTTTTTTAACTGCAGAGGGATTTATTTTTTTTCCTCTCCCCGAGGGTTTATCAGCTGCTGTAATTACTGCCACAACCGAAAAGTTTTCCTCAAGTATTTTTGATAAGCAAATACCGGCAAACTCAGGTGTTCCAAAAAAAATAATTCGCTTACTCATTTCAGGTAAAATAGATTTGACTCATTTAAACCGATCACTTTATTTTCCAACATTTGCTGCAAAGCTAAAACAATGTACTCATTTCCAACTTCCATTTCCTCACTGATATCTCGAGCAGAAGCTGGAGCTTCATTTAATAGCTCAATAATTTGATCATCAATATTTTTAGGTGTTTTGGTAATGCGCTGACAACTCTCGGCTGAGCAATTGTTGCATATCTTTTTTCTGTGCTCTCCAAAATAGCTGAGTATAACGTTTCTTTTGCATTGACGAAGGTCGAATGCGTAATCCAACATTTTTTGAATTTTATCTTGTTTTAACTGGTTTTGATCTTCAACCCTTTGTAGAAAAACGTTCAAGGTAAATTGATCTTCTCTAGGAATTTTCCACTGCAGCTTTACATCTGTATTTATTAAATTTAGTTTAATAATATTTTCCTTTTCAAGAGATACCAGTACAGCTTTTATCCTGTCTATTTCCATGCCTAATAAATCCGAAAATTGACCGAGATTAATCTTTTTTTCACTGCTGAAAACTTCTTCGATATTTCTCATTAAAAATTGAACAACTGAAGCCGCTGAGTCATTTTGTTCGATTCTTTGAATCGCTTGTTGTTGAGTACAATGGAATTTAACGAAAGTTTGAGATTGATATAATTGCTGAAATTCAAAAACGCCCTCACGGTCAAAAACCTTAAAACAATTAAAAACCTTTTTTGGTTTAAAATGATAAGTATTACAAAAATCTTTGAGATTGAGTTTAAACTGCATTTCCGCTCCTTCTCCATAGGGGATTTGTAAATAGTCACATAATTTTTTAAAAAACTTCTTTAGATCTTTGGAATCTGGCAGGTGTTTTAAAAACTGATCGTATAATCTAAGTTTATCATTTGGATTGACCAAAAGGACAGCTGCGGCTGGTTTTCCATCTCTACCTGCTCTTCCAGTCTCTTGATAGTAGGACTCCATGCTTTCGGGAATCATAATATGAAAAACTTTCCTGACATTTTCTTTGTCAATGCCCATTCCAAAAGCATTTGTAGCTACCATAACAAGAATTCTTTCTTGTTTCCAATCATCTAATTTTTGTTTCTTTAGCGGAGCCTCCATACCTCCATGAAAATAATCACAACTCAGCCCCCAATTTACTAGCTGTTTTGCGGTGTTTTCTGTTTCCCTTCTCGATCTACAGTAAATAATGCAGGATTCTTTTTTGTGCTTTAAAGCCTTTTTAATCACCTGTATTTTGTCTTCTGCATACACAACTTGGTAGTTGATATTTTTTCTCTCAAAAGAAGTTTTAAAAACTTTTGGAGTTTTCATGCCAAGTTCGATAATGATATCCTCTAATACTTTTGAGGTAGCGGACGCGGTTAGGGCAATAATTGGAACTTGATGAAATAAAAGTTTTAGTTGTTTGATTGCTTTAAATGCGGGCCTAAAATCATGTCCCCACTCGGAAACACAGTGAGCTTCATCTACTGCAATTCCATGGATTGGAAGGTTTTTTATTTGATTTAAAAATCCGTCACTTAGCAAGCGTTCTGGTGAAAAATAAATGAGTTTGTAACTCCCGTATCTCGCATTGTCAAATTGGTGATCCAATGAGTTTCTAGAGGAACTACTTTCAAAATACATTGCTTTAATTCCCTTTGCTTTAAGTTGATTAACTTGATCTTGCATGAGTGAAATTAAAGGGGATATGACCAAGGTAATTCCCTCTTGCATTAGTGCTGGTAGCTGATAACAAAGTGATTTTCCCCCTCCAGTCGGAAGTAATGCTATAGTGTCTTGCCCAGTTTGGTAATGTTCCATAATCTCCTTTTGCAAAGGACGAAATCCATTGGTTTGCCAATATTTTTTAAGTAAATCGAGACTATTTTCCATTTTTTATCAGCTCAAGTATAGTCAAAATTCTATCGTTGGGTGAACCAATGGGGACTTCTATTGTGGGAATTTTGTACGCGCTATATATCTCTTTGATTTGAAGATAAAGTCCCATAGCCTCCTCAAAAGACTCTAGGCGGTGCGCATCATTGACATATATCTCCTTCCAGGGTGGAAGTAATAACGCCATTTCATAAGGGTGATTTTCGAGGTTTAGACTATTGATATCATAGGGTTCTTGAATATAATTCAAGTAGGCAACTACATCGTGAACTCCGCGATCAAAAAAAACATAAGGCTTTGCTGCATTGAACTCCAATTCATTCGCTATGATAAATTGTTTTACTCTTTTTCGCCAAATTATTTCACTGAACTCAATGGGCTTGGATTTG
The DNA here is from genome assembly GCA_913030895.1 of uncultured Flavobacteriaceae bacterium. Taxonomy (GTDB): domain Bacteria; phylum Bacteroidota; class Bacteroidia; order Flavobacteriales; family Flavobacteriaceae; genus UBA8316. The sequence continues at coordinate 7,065 of CAJWGK010000043.1, forward strand.
AAATAACTGTTTTCTCCTGTATTTTTAAATTTTTTGATCAAACTTCGAGAGAACTCCTTAAAGCAATGGTAGCCACTTTGTTCGAGCAGCGCTATCAAGGTTGATTTTCCACTTCCTGGACCACCACTAATAACAATTTTTTTATTTTGTTTGATAAGCACCTTTCGGATTTTTATGTTAAGATCAACTATATTTGTACAAAAGTAATGTCCTTGATGAATTCAAAGGAAAATCCAGCAGAATTTTACGAGCGATTTCATGATCAACTCCAAGCTTCTCAGGTATGGCCGGGTTTATATATGTTTAAATTTATAGTTAAATCTGATAGTGCTCAGATTGAAAAACTTAAAAATGTATTCAATGACCCCAGTAAGGAAGTCTCCTTAGTCAGTTCCTCAAAGAATACTTTTCAAAGCCTGACAATCAAAATCCAAATGAAATCACCAGACGAAGTGATTGATATCTATAAAAAAGTAGGTCAATTTGATGACGTCATCATTTTGTGATAAAAATTACATTTGAAAGACACTATAATTTGTTTTTTAGTAAATTGCAAAACACCAACCGCACTTTAATAAACCTTTTCATTTTATGGAAGTACTTCAATACAATACCAAAAGAACCCAATTGATCATCCCCGAGTATGGGAGACATGTTCAGATAATGGTCAATCAGCTAATGGCTACTCAGGAGCGTGAAGAGCGAAACAAAATGTCTAAAGCTATCATTGGAATAATGGGAAACATGAACCCTCATTTACGCGATGTACCAGATTTTCAGCACAAGCTTTGGGATCAACTTTTTATCATGTCTGATTTTGAATTAGATGTTGATAGCCCTTTTGAAAAGCCTCAAAAGGAATTGTTGACGCAAAAACCTGAGAGGCTGACTTATCCTAAAACCAATGCTAAGTATCGCTTTTACGGCAATAATATTAAAAGTATGATTAATGTCGCAAAAGATTGGGAAGATGGGGACATGAAAAATGCTTTGGTCTATAATATTGCCAATCATATGAAAAAGTGTTTTTTGAATTGGAATAAAGACACAGTTCAAGATGAAGTAATTCTCAAGCATCTGTCTGAGCTTTCGGGTGGTGGACTTGTGGTAAATAGTACCGATCTTCCATTGACGGATTCCTCTGAGTTGTTAAAAAACCTTAATAAAAACGGTAATAGTTCTAAAAACAACCATAAGCAGCGCAACAAAAGAAATAACGGTCGTAAAAGATTTTAATTGATCACTTGAATGGGGAGTTTTCAAATTGAGGGAGGTCAAAAGTTAAAGGGTGCAATCACTCCACAAGGAGCAAAAAATGAAGCCTTACAGGTCTTATGTGCTGTTTTACTAACTAAAGAAAAAGTTACCATCTCCAATATCCCAAATATTGTGGATGTCAATAAATTGATAAATCTTCTTGCAAGTCTAGGCGTGAAAGTCAATGCGCTATCCAAAGGTAAGTATGAGTTTCAGGCAGATCAAGTCGATATGGACTTTCTTACCTCTTCGCAATACAAGAATGATGCAAAGCAACTTCGTGGATCAGTAATGCTGGTGGGGCCTATGTTGTCGCGATTTGGAAAAGGCTCGATACCTCGACCTGGTGGAGATAAAATCGGAAGAAGGCGTTTGGATACCCATTTTGAAGGGTTAAAACTTCTTGGGGCTGATTTCAATTATAATCGAGAGGATTATTTTTACAATGTGACGGCCGATAAGCTAAGCGGTGTAAACTTATTGTTGGAAGAAGCTTCCGTAACTGGAACCGCCAATATAGTTATGGCTGCAGTTTTAGCTTCTGGAACAACAACGATATACAATGCTGCCTGTGAGCCCTACTTACAACAGTTGTGTAAAATGCTTAACGCAATGGGGGCGAAAATCACTGGGGTAGGCTCCAATCTATTGACCATTGAGGGGGTGAGTGAGCTAGGTGGAACTGAACATACTATTCTCCCGGATATGGTAGAAATAGGCAGTTGGATTGGATTGGCTGCCATGACCCAAAGTGAATTAACTATAAAAAATGTCAGTTGGGATGACCTTGGTCAAATCCCTAACGTTTTTCGAAAACTTGGAATTGATCTTCAAAGAAAAGGAGATGATGTATTTATTCCAGTCCAAAAGGAAGGCTATGAAATACAAAATTTTATTGATGGCTCTATTTTAACCATCTCAGATGCTCCTTGGCCAGGCTTCACCCCTGATTTATTAAGTATTGTATTGGTAGTAGCTACCCAAGCCCGTGGTAGTGTCTTGATTCATCAAAAAATGTTTGAAAGCAGATTGTTTTTTGTCGATAAACTAATTGATATGGGCGCAAAGATTATACTTTGTGACCCCCATCGTGCTACTGTAATCGGACACGATTTTAAATCCAAACTCAAGGCGACGGTAATGACTTCTCCAGATATTAGAGCAGGTATTTCTCTTTTGATTGCTGCACTTTCTGCTAAGGGAGTTAGTACTATTCACAACATAGAACAAATCGATAGAGGATACGAAAATATCGATGAACGTTTGCGAGCTATAGGTGCTAAAATTACCCGATTGGACGCCTAACAATCATGAAAGCCCCAATTTATTTTTTTCTTTTTTTTTCCTACACCATCAATGCGCAATTCATCGCTGGTAAAATTTTAGAGGCTAACAGTAAAATCCCCTTGCCTTATGTTAATATTGGTGTTCTAAACCAAGGCATAGGTACCGTATCGGATCAAAACGGAGAGTTTTATCTAGAATTAAACCCCGCAACAATCAATGATACTTTGAGGTTCTCTATGGTTGGTTTTACTAGAAAGGACTTTATAGTAAAGGATTATTTAACACAAGAGAAAACAGAACAAATTATTTTACTTGAAGAATCGGTTACTTCACTAGAGGAGGTGGTGTTGGTTCGTAAAAAAGATAAAAAATACAAGCAAAAGATTTTGGGAAACAAAACGGAATCCAAATTCATCACTGGAGGATTCACTTCCAATAATTTGGGAAATGAAATCGGCTTTATCACAAGAATTAGAAAATCTCCAACTTTTGTCGAAAGCTTTAATATTTCCATTGCTAAAAACACATACGGGCCTGTTAAATTTAGATTGAATTTTTACGACCTTAAAGATGGCTTACCCAATAAAAATATTTTGGAGGAAATGATTATAATTGAGACAGATATTAAGACAGGAATTGTATCGGTTGATCTAACGCCTTATGATATTGTTGTAGAAGATGATTTTGTTGTTGCAATCGAATGGGTTGAGGATCTCGGTATAGGGAATTTACTTTTTTCAGCAGGTTTTTTCGGATCCAATCTATTTGCACGTGTAGCAAGCCAAGGTCAGTGGGAGCGAATTGGCGTTGCCGCCATAGGGATGAATGTTGGTGTTACCTACTAGAAATTATTTTGCCCCTTTTTTTACCAGCTCAATTGATTTTTTTACGATTTCTTCAAAAATGTCAATCCTAATATCACTTAAGCGTTTAAAGTACAAGCAACCTTTTCCTTTTTTATACTTTCCTAAGCCTTTAAGATTTAAATTTCTTATGTCACACATCAAGTAAACCGAGGTGTGATTTTTTCTTGGTGAATACCTTACTAAAAACCATTCCCCTTCTCTTTTAGACTTGTCTTTGTAGTGATATTGTCCAAAGCCTATAATGGTAGTTCCCCATATTTTGGGTTGCTCACCAGTAAGCCTGGACATTATCTCATTCAGGCGTAAAGCGTCAGCTTTTTTTATTGGATTTTCAATACTGTCCAAAAACGTCTGAACAGATTTACTGGTAGGAAGGGTTTTATTTTGGGGCATCAGACAGGGATTTAACCCCAAATTACAAAAAAATTATCTTTTAGATATTTTATTATTGCTAATCCCTTTCTGTCTGCTACATTTAAATCGATCGACCGTATTATCACGTTGCTTTAGGTGTTTTGTTTTCCTTCCTTGAACCCTAGCTCGCCACATTTTGAAGCTACTCGATTTCATTTCACTTCTCATTAATTTAATGACCGCTTCTTCTTTTAGTCCAAACTGTAATAGAATTGCATCAAAAGGGGTACGGTCTTCCCATGCCATTTCAATTACCCGGTCAATTTGTTCTGAGGTGAGTAAGCTTTGTTTTTTCATGTCATTAAACTGTTTCTATCAGCCAAGGTATGTTTGGCTAGAATTCTTTTTCCTTCTTTTCTAACTACGGGGGTTTTCGACATCGGCCATAGGGTGGCAGTGGCATGTTTCCTAGCTTTTTGTAAATCAATAATGGGATGAGGGTAAGTTTTCCCCAGTTCAAAGTCATAAACGCTAGCTTCCATTGGGGTCAACATCCAAGGGGTGTGAATTATTTCTTCAGGCAACATCTTTAATTCAGGTATCCACTGTTTGACAAATAACCCTTTGGGGTCGTGTTCTTGACCGTTTTTTACGGGGTTATAAATCCTCAACATATTGATTCCAGTCACCCCAGCTTGCATTTGCAATTGGGGATAGTGAATCCCAGGTTCGAAGTCCAAAAATTGACGTGCTAAGAAATGGGCACAGGCTTGCCAAGGCTGCCACAAGTGATGGGTAAAAAAGGAGACAATCAATGACCGCATCCTGAAATTTAAATAGCCTGTGTCTACCAAACATCGCATCGCTGCATCAACCAAAGGCACCCCTGTATTTCCAGTTTCCCAGGCCTCTATATAGACTGGGTTTACAGTTTTTTTCAGTTGGTGATATCCTTTGTTAATACTCGTGAATTCCATCGAGCATTCCATCTCAAATTTTTGAATGAAATGAGATTGCCATCGCAAGCGGGAGCCGAAGGCTCTTAGTGCAAAGCTTTTGTTTCCCTGCACTCGCTCGTATTCAGTTCGTTGTAATACTTGTCGCATCGATATATTGCCAATTGCGATATAGGGAGATAAACGACTACAGCTTCTCCTTGAAAGATCAGGTTTGGAAATATGTTTTTGGTAATTACGGTAGCGCTCAACAAAAAAAGAATTTAAGTAGCGTTGCGCATACTGGCTCCCACCGATTTGTCGGTTTCGCTGCTTGTCGGTTTGTAGTGACTTTGCTCCCAAATAAAACTCAAATCCTTCAATTATTTTGATGGGTATAAAAGCACTTGCAGACAATGGAATTTTTTTTATCGGTTCGCTCATTAGTATGTTCCATTTCTTTAACCAATGATTTCTATTCTTAAGCCCTCTAAACACCCCTTGTTGCAAGTATTCCTTGAAAATTACCTTTTTATTTCGACACCATTGTGTCAAATTTTTATCTCTTTGATAAGTTGTCAAGACACCAGTTTCTTGATGTGCATGAATCGTTTCGATATTGAACTTTTTACTTATGGCGTCTAAAATCTCAATCAGTTCACCTTGTGCTACACATACGGCAGTTTTATAGCTTATTAGTCGCTGGTTCATATCCCGTAAAGATTCTTTGATAAAGTCAAAGTGACGCGGACTGTAATGAGGATCTTCAAATAGAATGTTTTCAAATACGTATAGCAATAGCACCCTTTTTTTCGAGTTAATAGCCTCTGCCAGAGCATTATGATCCTCCAACCTTAAATCTCGCTTTAACCAGACAATATGTATGGGTTCTAGGCTAGTAATCATCTGGGTTTTCAATTATTGATAATGCTCTTTCTTTAATTTCTTGCTTTTCCAAAGCTGGAATTTTATCTAACAAACGTAACATCATCGCCATACGATTGTTTTTACTGAAATGTGTTTTTTTATCGTCTAAGAAATTCCAGTATAAACTGTTAAAAGGACAGGCGTCTTCCCCAATTCTTTTTGTGCGATCATAAATACATGTCTCACAATAATTACTCATTTTATGAATGTAGGAACCTGAAGAAACATAGGGCTTGGTTGCTACAATTCCGCCATCGGCCCACTGACTCATTCCTCTTGTATTGGGTAGTTGTACCCATTCAACCGCATCAGCATAGACTCCTAAATACCAAGCGTCAACTTCATCGGGATGGCACTGGATTAATAATGCAAAGTTTCCAGTAATCATTAGTCTTTGGATATGATGGGCGTATGCAGTATCTAAAGAATCTGTAATACTTTTTTGGAGGCAATTCATTTTAGTTGCCCCTGTCCAGTAAAAGTCTGGTAACTTATTGTAATTATCCAGTTGATTTTTAGACTTATAATCGGGCATTTCCCTCCAGTATATTCCTCTCATATACTCTCGCCAACCCAAAATTTGACGAACAAATCCTTCAACTTGATAAAGGGCAATGACATCACTGTTTTTGTGATAATGACTGATGACACTATCTATTACTTCTTTCGGATTAAGGATTTTGACGTTTAGGGCAAATGAAATTCTAGAGTGAAAAAGATTGCGTTGTTCATTGTGCATTGCATCTTGATAGTCTCCAAAATGTACTAAAAGGTGTTTGCAGAAATATTCTAATTGTACCAGAGCCTCATCACGGTTCGAGGGAAATAAGTAGTCCTTTTCATCATAATTTCCAAAAGTTTTGATTCCCGCTTTTTGAATGGCACTTATTATTTCGTTTTGTGATTTTACCGCTGTCTTGAAGGGAGCGGGAATGGTTGGGGTGCCTTTCCACTTTTTACGATTATTTTTATCAAAATTCCATTGACCACCCAACGGTTGCCCTTGATCCATTAAGATGTCATATTTCTTTCGCATATCTCGATAGAAAAACTCCATAATCAATTGTTTTTTACCCTCAAAAAAAGACTTTAAATCCTCTCTTTTGGTCAAAAAATGCTCACTGTCGAAGCGCTCTGTAGAAATATTAAGTTCTTCACAGAGGTTTATCAGTTGTTTATCCAATCGATACTCGTCTGGGAGCTGGTATTCAAACTTCGTTATTTGCTTTTCAACGACCAGTTTTTTGATGTTATCCGATAGGCTATTGTTGGCAGATTCGCTGGCTATGTCAAAGTATATTACCTCATGGCCAATAGATTTAAGGCTATCCGCAAATGAACGCATGGATGAAAAAAAGGCAACTACTTTTTGAATATGATGAACGACATAATTGGTTTCTTGTTTCAATTCATATAAAACATATAAAGTTTCCTGATCAACAGTGCTATACCACGAATGTTGGATATTTAGTTGATCGCCAAGTATTAATCTCAGTTTCATCAGAACAAAGTTTTTTGAAGCCAGAGATTTTGAAACTTATAATTTGAGTCATACCGTTGGGCTTGCCATTGAACATCAAACTTCCGATCTCTGGGGTCATTCCCTACGCCAGATACATACATCCAATTCCCATAATTACTGTGCACGTCGAAGTCGATCAACATGGATTCAAAATATGCTGCTCCCATTCGCCAATCCATCCTGAGGTCTTTGGCAAAAAAACTTGCTACGTTTTGACGACCGCGATTACTCATCCATCCTGTTTGTTTTAACTCAATCATATTCGCGTTTACAAAAGGTTCAGCTGTATCACCATCGCGCCATTTTTGAAAAGTTGAATAAGATTCATCCCAATAATAGTCGCGTTCTAAAATGCCTCCAATTTTAAATATTTTATTATTGTGTTTTAGTGAGATGTATTTGAAATAATCCCTCCAAATCAATTCAAAAATGAGCCAATAAGTTGATTGGTTTTTTTGGATGGTTTTCTCATATCGTTTGATTTCCCAATAAATCATTTTAGGGGATATGGATCCGTCTGCGAGCCAAGGCGAAAACTTTGAGCTGTAGTCTATTCCGACCAGTCCATTACGAGTGTTTTTGTAATAGGATAGTTTTTTTGTTTCCCAAAAATAATGTTTCAATCGAGCCATTGCAGCCGTTGTTCCTCCCTGAAAAGGAAATGCACTTCTGTGATCTATATCGAGGTTTTCTAACCCAAGTTCGGAAAGGTTGGGCATGGCATACTTTTTTTCAAAAAGATTAGAATCAGGTAGCGGGTTGGGAAGTATTGTTTCAGGTCTAACCGCAACTGCTTTTTCGCAAGACTTACGAAAAGCACCAAAAACCTCAGGAATTTGCGCGATATTAAAAGCTAAGTCATCTGGATGAAAAAGCATTTGCTCGTAGTGATAAATCCAATCAATGCCATCATCTAAAACTGCGGAAACCTCTTTTTCTTCTTTAACTTCTTCCTCAGTCCATTCTTTTTGTAAATAAATACTTTTAACCTTATGTTTTTGAATTATCTCTGGGATTGACTGATGGGGAGGTTTTAGGTCAACAACCAAGGTCACATTTAACCTCTCCAAAGATTCCTGAAGATTTTTGACTGATTCAATTAAAAAATTTGCACGATATTTTTCAGTTTTTTTAAATCCCCATTTGTTTTCTTTATAATGATTAGGATTAAAAGAGTAATAGGCGATTACACGATCGAATTTTTCTGTGGCATTTTTTAATCCTTCATGATCTTCGATTCGTAAATCATTTCTATACCAAATAAGTGCTGATTCTATTGACGCTGACATTTTTTACTACAATATTTTACATTTTCCCAGTCACGTTCCCATTTCTTTCTCCACTGAAAGGGTCTTTGGCATTTTGGACAAACTTTAGCGGGTAAATTGTGTTTTTTGACACCTCTCATGAAGGGTTAAGTGCTGCTTTATATTCCATTAAACATCTTTCACGTGCCATTTTGTGCTCTACCATAGGGGAGGGGTAGGTAGGTTCGTTTAAATCTTTCACCCACGTAGAAATATATTCCAGATTTTTATCGAATTTTTTTATTTGCTCATGGGGATTGAATATTCTAAAATAAGGAGCAGCGTCCACGCCACAGCCAGCTGACCATTGCCAATTACCAACATTACTGGATTGTTCATAGTCTAAAAGCTTTTCTGCAAAATAGGCTTCACCCCAACGCCAATCTATCAGTAGGTGTTTACATAGAAAACTTGCAACTAACATCCTAACCCGGTTGTGCATAAACCCTGTTTTATTTAATTGCCGCATCCCAGCATCAATCAGCGGATAACCCGTCTCTCCATCGCACCATTTTTGAAAATCTTGCTCATTATTTAAATACTCAATACGGTCATATTGTTTTTTGAAGCATTGATTAATTGTGTAAGGAAAATGCCAAATTATTTGCATAAAAAACTCCCTCCATATTAACTCTTTCAGAAAAATATTATTCTCACGCTGTGAGGATTTTTTGACGAGTTTCCTGATACTTTGAGTGCCAAATCTGAGGTGGACGCCTAGGCGAGAGGTGCTGTCAATAGCAGGGAAATTCCTTGTCTCTTCGTATTGGTCAATCGTTTTATTGTCAAACGAAAAAGGCTTGGGAACAATTTTAGATTCAGCAAAACCCAAATCATCAATGGAAAGTTGAGGAAGCGGTTTTTCTTTGTAGAAATTATCTAAATATTGTTCAGATGGAAAATGTTCAATCCCTTCTTCTTCATATTTTGCCAACCATTTTCTTGAATAGGGAGTATATACAACATATGGATTGCCGTCATCTTTAGTGATTTCATTTTTTTCAAAAATCACTTGATCTTTATAGGATTCAAAAGCGATCCCTTTTTCTTTTAAAAAAGCTTTGATTTCCTCATCTCTATTTTTAGCATAGGGTTCATAATCGTGATTCACGATTACTTTTTCTATTTCAAAATTTTCAATGATTTTTTTTATAACGACCTTGGGAGTGCCCCGATAAAGTCCTAAACTGCATCTGTTCCCCCTCATGGTGTTATTGATGCCACCCAAGGCGTTATAAATAAAATTTAATCTCGCATCGTTTCTTTCGAGTTTGGAGGTGATTTCAGTATCAAAAATGAAAATTGGAATCACCTTGTTTCCGCTTGTCAATGCTTTGTATAATCCTTTGTTATCGTCAAGCCTTAAGTCTCTTCTAAACCAAAATACTGTTAGCTTTTCCATTACAATTATCTTTTTATGCTTCCAATTCCTCCGTCAATCGTTATTGTTTGTGAAGTCATCCAACTGCTGTGATCACTCAGTAAGAATTTTGCCATTTGTGCAATTTCTTCAGGGTCCCCGACTCTTTCTAGCGGATGTCTTGAAGCAGCGTTACTTTTTTTAGTTTCATTATTGAGAAATTTTTCAGCCATTCGTGTATCTACCAATGAGGGGGCAATGACATTGACTCTAATTTTAGGGGCTAATTCTGCTGCCAAGGATCTTGCCAAACCTTCTAAAGCTCCCTTCGCTGCCGCGACAGAACTGTGAAAGGGCATTCCTGTTCTTACTGCTACGGTACTGAAAAAGACTACACTGGAGGGCGTTTCACTATTTTGTAATTTATTCTGAACGGCTTGGAGGGTCTTGATCGCTCCCAATACATTGATCGAGAAATCATTCTTAAAAACTTCCTCCTTGAGCCCCTTGAAGGGTCTTAGGTTGATACTTCCAGGACAATAAACAAAGCCATTCAACTGATCCGGTATTTGATTTACATCCAATTCATCAGTTTCTACGTCAAAGGGGATGAAAGTGATTGGTAAACCGCTTATGGATTCATTTGTTCTGTTAGCAACGATTAAATTATGGTCTTCATAAAGAAGTTTTACCAATTCCAGTCCAACGCCTGAACTTCCACCAATTATAAGTATGTTTTTTTTCATATTAATTACTGTTATACTCGCCAAATAATTCAATTAATTTCTTTTGTCTGTAATCAAAAATTTCTTTGAGTTTTGGTTTTACCACTATTGGGTGAGCGATCTGACCCAAGAAGCCCATCGGGATTTTATAATCAATGATGTCTTCCATTTCAACGCCATTTTTTATCGGTTTGATAAAGTGCTTGTGATGCCATAGTGCATAAGGACCAAAACGTTGTTCATCCACAAAGTATTCCCCATCCCTCACATGAGTGATTTCAGTTACCCACTTTGTGGGTATACCAAGTATAGGTGTCACGATATATTGAATGATTTGACCTGGAAACATTTTTTTTTCAGCACCACTCAAAATTTCAAAACCCATGTAATCAGGAGTAATTGTCTTAAGATTTTTTGGATCTGAGAGAAAATCCCATGCCTCGGTTGTTGTTATGGGAAGGTTTTGTGTGGTATGTAGGCGATAAATTTTCATAGTAATTTGATATGCCAAAGATACAAATAGTTTAATATATTTAAATA
>CAJWGK010000044.1 GCA_913030895.1 uncultured Flavobacteriaceae bacterium
GCAACTACTATCTCCTAAAGTCAAATTCTAAAATCCTAGCAGAGGCGTTTTTTTTTAACCCTTCATTTCTTTAAGTTTTTAAGTGATTTATTCTTAATTTAGTAGCACGATATATTTATGCTGAAGATGGTGGGTTTGACTACAATTACTTTTTTTAAATTTCGAAAAAATAAATCTTGGGCTTTTGCTCAGATGGGGCTATTACCGAGAAAACTTCAAAAAACTGAGGGGCTTTCTTTTTTTAAATTGATGGGGACTGGGGGTGGAAATGGATTTAGCTTACGACCAGATTTTGGGACTTATGCTTTTTTAGGAGTTTGGGAATCCGAAAATGCTGCCGCTCAATTTTTCGAGAAAAACGAAATTTTTAAGCGTTACTACAATAAAGCATCTGAGTTGAGAACTATCAAAATGCTTTCGCTAAAAAGTCATGGGTTTTGGAGTGGTCAAAAGCCCTTCCCTGAACAAAAATTAAACAAAACGCCAAAAAACATGCCTGTAGCGGTTATAACGAGAGCTACTTTGAATTTTTTTAGGTTGATCCCTTTTTGGAAATCTGTACCTGCTGCCAGTGCTGCAATTGAAGAGGCGAAAGGGGTAAGTTATTTTAAAGGCATTGGAGAATGGCCTTTTGTCCAGCAGGCTACTCTAAGCCTTTGGGACAGCTTTGATTCTGTAAAAAAATTCGCTTATGCGAGCAAGACTCACGCTGAGATTGTTAAAAAAACCAAAAAGGAAAAATGGTACAGTGAGGATCTTTTTGCTCGATTTCAGGTTTTATCAGATACCGGATTTATTGATACTAATAACGGTCAATGAAAACAGCAGCAGTTATAGGAGCAGGTATTGGTGGGATTGCAGCAGCGCTGCGCTTGGCAAAAAAAGGTTATCGAGTTAAAGTTTTTGAAACCAATGACTATCCTGGAGGAAAACTTAGTGCTTTTAATCTTGGCAAATATCGCTTTGATGCTGGCCCTTCTTTATTTACCATGCCCCAGTTTGTAAAGGAATTATTTGAGTTGTTTGACGAAAACCCTTTTGAGTATTTTAACTACAGCAAGAAAAAAATTGCTTGTCAATATTTTTGGGAAGATGATACACAGCTGACAGCCTATTCTGATAATACACTTTTTTTTGAAGAAGTCGAAAATAAATTGGGCGTCAATCCAGTATCACTCAAGAAATATTTACAAAAGGCTAAGCGAAAATATGAATTAACCGCCCCTCTTTTTTTAGAACGCTCCTTGCATAAACTAAGCGGTTTTGTGAATTCCGATACGTTAAAGGCCATTTTGAATTTAAGCGCATATGAAATCAATCAAAATTTACATTCCGTAAATGCGAGCCAGTTAAAAGAACCCCATTTGGTACAGATGTACGACCGCTATGCAACCTATAATGGTTCTTCTCCCTATAAAACTCCGGGTATAATGACATTGGTACAACATTTGGAACAAGAATTTGGCACTTTTGTTCCTGAGGGAGGAATGGAGCAAATTACCCAGTCTCTTTTTAAATATGCTAAAACAAAAGGTGTGAATTTTAAAATGAGCGAAGAGGTAAAAGAAATTATTGTTGAAAACGGGAAGGCAGTGGGATTAAAGACAGATAATTATGAGGAGTCTTATGATATAATATTATCCAACATGGATGTATTTCCAACCTACAAAAACCTATTAAAGGGAGAAAATACCCCAAAAAGAATTCTAAGCCAAGAACGTTCCAGCTCAGCAGTAATTTTTTACTGGGGCGTCAAAAATGAATTTAACCAGTTGGATTTACACAATATCTTTTTCTCAGACAATTACAAAACAGAGTTTGATGCTATTTTCAATCAAAATGACATATCAGATGATTTTACTGTTTATGTCAACATCACCTCAAAAGATGTCCCAAATGATGCGCCAAAGGGCTGTGAAAACTGGTTTGTGATGATAAACACACCAGCAGACCACGGTCAAGATTGGGAATCGATAAAAAATAGGCTCCGACAAAAAACAATTGATAAACTCAATCGAATCTTAAAAGTAAATTTAGCGACTATGATTGAGGAAGAAGCAGTCATGACCCCGCCAATGATTGCCAAAAAGACAGCCTCACATATGGGTGCACTCTATGGTAGTTCGAGCAACGATAAGATGGCTGCTTTTCTGAGACACCCTAATTTTAGTTCAAAAATCAAAAATTTATTTTTTTGCGGAGGTAGTGTTCATCCTGGAGGAGGCATCCCACTTTGTTTGCTTTCTGCTAAAATTGCTACCGATTTAATACCCAATGTTGCGAATGACTCCAATTAAACTTTCCATTGAAAACCTATCAATTGGACTTGTATGGTTGTTTCATATTAGCGGTATTTTGGGAATTCTCTATGGTAATTCAGATTGGTTTATTTCGGCTACCCCCGTAAATTTAACCCTGAATTTCGTTTTGTTATTAATCAACTGTAAGGGAAATAAATGGTTTATTCTAATCATTCTTTTAGGCTTTTTTACAGGAATGACTACCGAGATTTTAGGGGTTCAGTTTGGTTGGATATTTGGGGATTACCAGTACGGTAGTCAGTTGGGTACAAAAGTTCTTGGCGTTCCACTTTTGATAGGCATTAACTGGGCTTTACTCACTGTAATAACTGGTGCAATTGCCCATCAGTTTTATTCAAACCTTTTTATGCGAGTTTTTATAGGCGTTGGATTGATGCTCTTCCTTGACCTCCTCATGGAGCCTTTGGCACCCGTTCTTGACTTTTGGGCATTTGACGGTAGCGAAGCCCCATTACAAAATTATATAGGCTGGGCGGCGGTGGCTCTTTTTCTGCAATTATCTTATCATTTTTTTAAAATAAAAATCACAAGCTGGTTTCCTCACCACCTTTATCTTCTACAAATAATTTTTTTCAGTGTATTGTTGATCAAACATACTACAGTAGGCTTGTAATTCATTAATTTTGATTTATGACGCGTTTGAAATATATCATCCTAATAGCTGCCTTATTTATCTCATGTAAAAACAAAACTGAGGTAAAGCAAAATGATATTGAAAAAGTAAATGACGCTTTAAGTATTGCTACGCCCAATAATGCAGTAAAACTTACCCAGTTTACACCTCAGTTTATGGAGGAAAATAAGATTAATGAATGGAAGAATTTCAAACAGTTTAAAGAAGCTATAGAGGACTTGTCTAAACTGAATCCCAAAGGGATAATCATATTTTTATCTGAACTCTATAAGATTACAAAACAAATGCTTCAGGCACCATTTCCGGAAACATTTAATGGACTCCCGGTTTACAGTAGAATCAAAGTAGTACAAACTCAAATTATTAAATGTCACTTTCACGCATCTAATAATCAGAGCGAAAAATTGAATGTTGCACTTGATGAGCTTTATTTGGAGTACAATATCTTACTTAGGCGGATGATTAGCTTTGCTGAGGAGCGCCAGATTTCTTTAGATAGTGTGGGTTTTGATTTACCGGCGATTCAGGATTCTAAAACAAATCCTGCATTTTCCAAAAACTGAATATTTTCTTTAACAACTGCTGTTATCTTGTCAAGTTGATCTTTCAAAATGTCATTTTCAGGCTGCATTACGAGTGCCTCAAGATAGAGAACGATTAAATTCCTATCAAACTCAATACATTTGGAGAGGTGACTGTGATTGGTTTTTGCGATTGACGATGAAGCAATTTGTTCGAAGTTCAACCGATTAATGACCAAATTATCAACCTCAACATTCATTGATCTCAGCAATGTAGAAATATCCTGAAAAAAACGATTTCTAAGTGTGGACTGCATATTAAAAAACCTTTTGTCTTCAGGAATGTCGTATTTATCTGAAGCTTTGAGATACTCCAATTTGGAGTTCTTTAAATAAACGAGAATCTTTTCAAGTTTTGCTATAAATTTTACTTTAACACGCAAGGTTTTTTATTTTTAGAAAAATACCCAAAAAACTCTTTCAAATAGTGACGAATGTTAATTTAATATTAACAAGTTTTCCACGGAAAAATCATAAGAAGTTGATTTTAAGAGCTTTAAAGAGCTTATTTCACCCCGTATTTGTCCTTTTTTTTGAAAGGTTGGGGGGGGCACCTTAGCTAATTTTGAAATATTGTTGTAGTACTTTTCACGCGGTGGGTGATAGGGTGCAACGGCATTATAAACGTCATTGCCCTTCCAATTTTCAGTTAGATGGAGTATTATTCCAACAGCATCTTTTTGATGAATGAAATTGATTGGTGATTTTGGATTGGGAAGGTTTTGCTTTCCGCTTAGGGAATAAATAGGGTGTCGATCTGGTCCCATTAACCCACCTAATCTAATGATGCAGCTTTCAAATGCAGTATTATCCAGTAGCTTTTTTTCACAGGCTGCAATTTGTTTCCCTGCATTGGTTATTGGTAAAATTTCACTTTCTTCTGTAATTGTGAGTTCCTCAAACCCATAAACTGAAGTACTACTAGTATAAACTACTTTTTTAATTTCAAACCTCACTATTTTTTCGATCAACTGTTCTATCATCCCAACGTAGTTTCTAGTGGGGTTTTTTCTAAGCCCAGGAGGAATTGTGATAATTAGGGTATCAATATCTCGAAAAAAACTAAGATCGCCTGATACACGATCCTCCATTACATTAAGAAGCTGGGCATTAAACCCCTTATCCTTTAAAAAAGACACCTTTTTTGGAGAAGTACCACTTACCTTAACGGTATGGTTATTTTTCAATGCTTTTTCAGCCAATACTGAACCCAACCATCCAGCTCCCAAAATCCCTACCTTCATTTTTATTGATCTATTTTACTTAACAACGATATCTATAATTTGTTAAAAAATCAAATTGTAGTAAAAAAATCTTATATTTAATAGAATACAAAACAAATAATTATGCCTATCAAGAGTTTTCAAGGTCAACGAGAGCAGACTAGTAAGTCGCAGGCCAAAACCTTATTGGTTGAAGATATTATGACTAGGAATCTTATTGTTTTTAACCCAAACGAAACAATCCATGAAGTGATGCAGAAATTTATCAAATACCGAATTTCAGGAGGTCCAGTTGTCGATCATAAAGGGGATTTAATTGGTGTTATTTCGGAAGCTGACTGTATGAAAGAAGTCTCAGAAAGCCGATATTTCAACCTTCCCATTTTGGATAAAAATGTCAGTAAATTTATGACCGCTGAAGTTGATACTATTGACGCCTCGAAGACTATTTTTGAGGCTGCATCCAAATTTTTTAAAACCTCTAGGAGACGCTTTCCAGTTTTGGATAAGGACAAGTTAGTCGGTCAAATCAGCCGAAAGGATATTGTGATTGCCACCTTAAATATGAAAAGTAATACTTGGCGTCAGTAGATATTTTGTGCCACCCTATAGGTGTTGGCATGTGCCTCGATGATCAATTTAATATCCTTTGAATATCCACCCCCCATACTACACTGTACTGGGATGGAGCGTTTGTGACAATATTCCAGTACCATCTGATCTCGCTCTTTACAACCCCTTATACTCATTCCCAGTCGACCTAAACGATCAGTTTCGAGGACATCAACACCTGCTAAGAAAAAAATAAAATCAGGAGCGACTTTAGTAAAAAGCCTCGAAAGTGCCTTTTCTAGTGTTTCCAAATAAACATCGTCATTGGTTTTGTCTTCAAGTCCAATATCCCAATCGCTTTTTTCCTTTTTAAAGGGATAATTCTTTTTTCCATGCATAGAGAAGGTAAATACTCTATTCTCCTCTTGGAAAATTTCAGCAGTTCCATTTCCTTGATGCACGTCTAAATCAATAATTAAAATCTTTTTAGCCAATTGACTATTTAGCAAATACCTCGCTGCAATTGCTTGGTCATTCAACAGACAGAAAGCCTCTCCATGAGTTGAATACGCATGATGTGTTCCTCCGGCAATATTAAAAGCAATTCCGCCTTCTAGGGCTTTTAACGCGCCGGTAACAGTTCCGCCAGCAATGATAAACTCTCGGTCAATAAGTTGTTGAGAAACGGGAAAACCGATCTTTCTTATTGCTGATTTATCTAGCTTTTGTGCTTTTAAGTATTTGACATAGTCTATTTGATGAATGGCAGTTACTGCACTGTCAGGAATTCTAGAAGGGGAGAAAAAGTCATTAGCATCACAGGTTCCCTCATGAATTAACTGCTTGGGTAACAGTTCGTATTTCTCCATCGGGAAACGATGATTTTCTGGGAGGGGCAATACGTAAATGGGATCAAATGCTACAGGAATCAAAATATATTCTACCTAATTGCCAATCCGCTTGGAGTGTTTTCGTCCTCAGGCGAAATGAAGATTAAACGCCCATCTTTATCTTCAGCCATCAAAAGCATACCTTGGCTTTCCACACCTCGGATTGCTCGTGGTTTTAGATTGGTCAAAACACTAACTTTTTTTCCTATCACCTGATCAGAATCATAGCTTTCAGCAATTCCCGAAACAATGGTTCTTTCTTCATTTCCGAGGTCAACTTTTAGGACCAATAGTTTTTTTGTTTTGGCCATTTTTTCTGCACTTATCACAGTGCCTGTCCTTAGATCCATTTTGGTGAAATCCTCAAAACTAATTTCGTCCTTCACAGGCTCAAATTCCTGACTTTCGTTTGTTGTTTCCAAAATATTAACTTTAAGTTTTTCAAGTTGTTTTTCGATTGCTTCGTCCTCAATTTTAGCAAAAAGTAATTCAGATTTATTTAAGAGTTGTCCTGAGTTTAATAAAGGACTTTTCTCAGCGCTAACATCATCCCAACTGCTATTGATATTGAGCATTGTTTTCATTTTTTTTGCTGTGTAAGGGAGTAGCGGTTCACTTAAAATAGCTAAACCAGCAGCAATTTGCAATGCTGTGAACATAATGGTTTTTACCCTTTCGGGATCTTCTTTAATCAACTTCCAAGGTTCTTGATCCGCCAAGTATTTGTTACCTAATCTGGCAAGATTCATTAGCTCTTGACTATAGGCTCTAAAATGGTATTGTTCAATTTCTTTTTCCAGTTTAGCAGGAAATGTTCTTAATGAAGTCAGTGCTGCCTCATCAATTTTATTAAACTCCTTGACAATTGGAACTTCTCCTCCATAATATTTATGGGTGAGCACCATCACTCTATTGATGAAGTTTCCAAAAATTGCGACCAGTTCACTATTGTTTCGGGTTTGAAACTCCTTCCAAGTAAAGTCGTTGTCTTTCGTTTCAGGAGCATTGGCGGTCAAAACATAGCGTAAAACATCTTGTTGTTCAGGGAAATCAATCAAATATTCATGCAGCCAAACTGCCCAATTCTTTGAGGTAGAAATTTTTTGACCTTCTAAGTTTAAAAACTCATTGGCTGGGACATTTTCAGGGAGTATATATTCTTTTGTGTTATTGAGTATGATCGGGAAGATAATACAGTGAAAAACAATATTGTCTTTACCAATAAAATGAACCAGCTGCGTGTCTTGAGATTTCCAATAGGGCTCCCAATCAATATTTTTCTTTTTTGCCCATTCTTTGGTTGAGGAGATATAACCGATAGGTGCATCAAACCAAACATAGAGTACTTTTCCTTCACCACCATCGACGGGTACTGGGATTCCCCAGTCCAAATCACGTGTTACGGCTCGAGCTTGCAATCCATTATCTACCCAAGACTTCACTTGTCCGTAAACATTTGGTTTCCAGTCTTTTTTGTGTTCTTTCAGTATCCAATTCTCAATAAACTCCTCATGTTGATCAAGAGGTAAAAACCAGTGTTTTGTCTTTTTAAGTTCAGGTTTACTCCCAGACAATGTTGATCTAGGATTTATTAAATCAGTTGCATTCAGGGAGCTACCACACGACTCACATTGATCGCCATAAGCTTCTTTGTGTTGACAGATGGGGCAGGTACCCACTACAAATCGATCTGCTAGGAAAGCTTTTGCCTCAGAGTCATATAATTGCTCAGTTTCCTTGATGATGAACTGGTTTTTTTCGTGTAATTGAATAAAAATTTCACTGGCTGTTTCGTGATGAATTTTCCTTGAGGTTCTTGAGTAATTGTCAAACGAAATTCCAAATGCATCAAAAGCTTCTCTGATAATTTGATCGTAATGATCTATAACTTGTTGCGGTGTTTTACCTTCTTTTTTGGCTTTAATATCAATTGCTACCCCGTGTTCGTCACTCCCACAGATAAAAGCGACATCTCTGTCTCTTAACCTTAAGTACCTCGCATAAATATCAGCGGGTACATATACCCCCGCAAGGTGACCAATATGAATAGGACCGTTGGTGTAGGGTAGAGCAGCGGTGATGGTATAACGTTTAGGCAGCGTTGACATGAAAATTTTTGGCAAAAATAAGGATTTTATTGCCCTACCAGGAATTTAATTTATCTTAGGACTAATTGTTTGCCTCATGAGTAAAGCCTATGACTTCGGTAAAAAAGCGGAAGATTTAGCCGCTGCATATTTGATTAAATCTGGATATTCCCTTCTGGAGAGAAACTACCGCTACCTCAAAGCAGAGGTGGATTTGATTGTCCAAAAAGAAGATTTGTTAGTAGCTGTTGAGGTTAAGGCACGTTCAGACGGGTTTATGGTAGCCCTCCATGAATCAATAACGCCAAAAAAAATTAAACTATTGGTCAGTGCGATTGATCACTACGTTCAAACTTCAGCATTAGATGTTTCCGTCCGATTTGATATCATCACTTTTATTTATAAAAATGGAAATTGGCATAAAAATCATATTGAAAACGCATTTTATTCTTTTGGCTAAGTTGTTGTAAAACAAACATTTTGTTTTATTTAATTAACTTTGTAAAGAAATAAAACATAACAAGCTTTGAAAACAATAGCTTCACAAGTTTCTGAATACGTAAAAACCAAACCTTATCTATCTACTGCTTTATCTCAGGGTATCATTAATTTGACCTCTTTGGCCCGTCAAATTCAGCCTGAAATTGAAAAAGCGCTCAGAAAGCCAGCAAGAAGTGGTGCTATTGTGATGGCGCTCAAACGCATTTCGGATAATGAGGAGTTTCTTTCAACACATCGTATTGTTAATGTTCTTCGAAATTTAGGAGATATCACCGTTCGATCCTCACTTACAGATTATTGCTTTAAACTTAGTGAGACCTTACTTTTGGCGCAAGCCAAATTTTTAACAGAAATTGAGGAAAAAAAAGATATTTTCTATACTTCTTCTCGTGGAGTTGGAGAATCTAATATAGTCGTCAGCAGTAATATTTCACCACTATTGGAAGAAGTTTTTAGTCGGGAAATTTGCACTGATAAGCTAGACAAACTTTCGGCAATCACCGTAAAATTACCTACGGACAATGTTAAGATACCTGGGATTTATTATTTTATATTTCAGCGACTTTCTTGGGAGGGGGTTAATATCAATCAAGTGATTTCTACCTCTAACGAGTTTACTATTTTGATGGATGAAGATTCCATTAATGTTGCATTTGAAGTAATCAAAAATTTAAAATCACTTTGATTCCAAAATTGTTTTAAGACTTTGGTGAAGTGCTTCTATGGAATAGACTTTGTCAATCGTTAGTAATAACCGGAGCCCTTTTCTAGTTTGCTTTTCTTTAATGTTAAAAGATTCCGGTTGATTTTGAACTGTCGACAAGATGAGGTTGAAGACGTCAGATTGAAAAAAAGTATTCTGTTGGTCAGATAAAAAGTAACCCACACATTTTTTATTTTTAATAATCAGCCTTTCAAGTCCGAGTTTAGACGCAATCCATTTTAGCCTTAAGGTATTTAATAATTCGACCCCTTGAGGTGGGATTTTTCCGAAACGGTCCTCTACGTTTTTTCTAAACTCATCTAGTTTTTCCTCATTCTTAATTGTGCTTAGTTCATTGTAGAGTGTTAAACGTTCACTTACTACACTGATGTATTCATCAGGGAATAAAAGTTCGATATCTGTGTCGATCTGTACTTCTTTGATATATGCCTTTTGTTCGGTTTTTTCATCTTCATCAAAGAGCATTTTAAATTCGTTTTCTTTTAATTCATCAATTGTCTCTTCAAGAATTTTTTGATAGGTTTCAAAGCCGATTTCGTTGATAAAACCACTCTGTTCTCCACCCAGAAGGTCTCCAGCCCCACGAATTTCTAAGTCTTTCATGGCAATGTGAATTCCTGCTCCCAACTCAGAAAACTGTTCTATTGCTCTAATTCTTTTTTGTGCATCTGATGCTATGGCATTCATGGGTGGTGTAATAAAATAACAGAAAGCCTTTTTATTACTTCGCCCTACCCTGCCTCTCATCTGGTGAAGATCACTCAGTCCAAAGCTTTGGGCATTATTGATAAAAATGGTATTGGCATTGGGAACATCTAGTCCATTTTCAATTATGGTTGTAGCGACCAAAATGTCGAATTGCCCCTCCATAAATCCCAAAAGTATTTTTTCAAGTTTGTTTCCTTCCAGTTGACCGTGGCCAATGGCGATCCGAGCATCGGGAATCAATCGTTGTATCATGCCTGCAACTTCTTGAATATTTTCTACCCTATTGTGGATGAAAAAAACTTGTCCTCCTCTCTGTAATTCGTATGATATTCCATCTCGAATAAGGGTTTCATTAAACCTGACTACATCGCTATCGATAGGGTAGCGATTGGGAGGAGCAGTTGCAATAACAGATAAGTCTCTTGCCGCCATCAAGCTAAATTGCAATGTTCTCGGTATCGGAGTGGCAGTGAGGGTTAGGACATCCACATTGTTTTTAATATCTCTAAGTTTTTCTTTAACTGCGACCCCAAATTTTTGTTCCTCATCAACAACTAATAGCCCTAAATCTTTAAACTTAACAGATTTATTTACCAATTGATGGGTGCCGATTAAGATGTCGATTTTTCCTTCCTCAAGTTCCACTAAAATCCTCTTACGGTCTTTAGCTGATCGGAATCGATTGAGGTAATCGACCTTTACTGGTAAGTCGTCTAACCTTTTAGAAAAGGTTTTGAAATGCTGAAAGGCTAATATGGTTGTTGGTACTAATACCGCTACTTGTTTGCTATCGTCAACAGCTTTAAAAGCCGCACGAATGGCGACTTCAGTTTTTCCAAAACCGACATCTCCACAGATTAGCCGATCCATAGGGCGACTACTTTCCATATCCGATTTTACTGCTGCTGTAGCCTTGCTTTGGTCGGGGGTATCTTCAAACATAAAAGAGGCCTCCAGTTCTAATTGAAGATAGCTGTCTGGTGGAAAAGCATGACCGATTTTCTCTTTTCTTTTGGCATAAATTTTAATCAGGTTGAAAGCGATTTCCTTAACCTTGGACTTGGTTTTTTGTTTTAAAACCTTCCAAGCCTTAGATCCTAGTTTATGCAATTTTGGAACATGACCGTCTTTGCCATTAAACTTACTTATTTTGTGAAGTGAATGGATACTGAGATAAAGAATATCTCCTTCTCCATAGGTAAGTTTGATCGCTTCTTGCTGAACACCCTCAACATCAATTTTTTTTAAACCGCCGAACTTACCAATTCCATGGTCAATATGTGTAACAAAATCACCAATATTTAGGTGTGTTAATTCTTTAAGCGTAAGCATTTCTTTGTTAGCTGCTGAGGAACGGATTTTGTATTTGTGATAGCGTTCAAAGATTTGGTGATCCGTAAAGCAGGCAATTTTCGCTTCCAAGTCCTCAAACCCCTCAAAGAGTGGGCATACCTTAGTTTTGTAATGGATTGTAGTTTCGGTTTCTTCAAATATATCATTCAAGCGTTTACGCTGTGAATCATTAGAGCAAAAAATATAATTTTCATATCCAGATTTATGATTGTCATTTAACAATTGAATCAATCTGTCAAATTGCTTATTAATGGTCGGTTGTGGACTTTGTTTGAAAATTATTTTTTCTTGGTGCTTGATATTTTCCGAGCTGTTGAGTAGCAATAGTGATTTATTATTTAACGCTGCTAACAAACTCTCTGGATTCAAAAACAAAGTTTCTGGAGGATATTGAATTGTGCTTTCTAAGGATTCGAATTGTTTTTGTGCCTTTATGGATAAATCTTTTAGCCGCTCTAAACAAAGATCAAGTTCGTTGAATATTACGGCGCTTTGATCTGAAAGTGATTCGATAATAGACTTTCTTTTTTCTCCAAAAGAAAAATTGGAAGTGTTAGGTAATAAATCTATTTGTGTAAGTGGACTAATGGACAATTGTGTATTGACGTCAAAACTTCTCAGACTTTCAATTTCGTCATCAAAAAATTCAACGCGATAGGGGTGTTGATGCGAAAAAGAAAAAACATCTATGATGCCGCCTCTAACAGAAAACTCTCCTGGTTGAGTAACGAAATTTACCCTTTCAAAACCGTATTCAAAAAGAGTTTCATTGACCAAGTCCAGACCTATATTTTCTCCTAGTTTGACTGTTAGTGTTTTTCTTTTTAAGGTCTGTTGAGAAATTACTTTTTCAAATAAAGCTTGTGGGTAGGTGACAATGATTTTCTTTTTTGGCTTGTTACTTAATTTTTTTAAGACTTCAGAACGTTGCAAAACATTGGCGTTGTCAGTCGCCTCAGGGTTATAGGCTTCTCGATAACTGGCAGGAAAGTAAAAAGTTTGTGAGGGACCTAGTAATTGCTCGAGGTCATTGAAATAGTAAGCTGCTTGTTCTGCATTTTTTAATACCAACAGCAGATTTTGATCAAGTTTTTTAAAAGCAGTAACCAGTCTGAAGTTCAAGCCTGATCCTACCGTTCCTTTGATTAGGGTGCAAGTATTTTTTAGAAGTGCCGTTTCAATGGCCTTTTGGTTGGGGGTTTGAGAAAGTTTACCAAACAGTTGTTCGATAATTATCGATTTTTTGTAAATATACTATCAATTCCAATTTCAAACTAAAAATTAGTATTTCAATTCTGTGCTTTTTCGTTGATAACTACTGATAAATCCTTTTCAGTACTCTACTTCAAAATGCTATTTTTAAATTGATAAATAATTGGTATGTTTTTAATCTTTGATACAGAAACCACGGGATTGCCCAGGAATTGGAATGCGCCTCTTTCGGATGCAGAAAATTGGCCTAGATGTATCCAAATTGCTTGGCAACTTCACGATAAATCTGGTAATTGTATTATTCATGAAGATTATTTAGTAAAACCAGACGGTTTCACAATTCCCTACGATTCGGAAAAGATTCACGGTATATCGACCACGTTGGCCGAAAAAGAGGGTATACCGCTTTCTGATGTTCTAGAAAAGTTTCATCTGGCTTTAGATCAAAGTCAATTCTTGGGAGGTCATAACGTCAAGTTTGACCTTAATATTATGGGCGCTGAATTTTTGCGAATGGGTGTTGAAAATCCATTAGAAAACATTCCCATTATTGATACTTGTACAGAACAAACTGCTGCCCTTTGTCAGTTGCAAGGTGGAAGGGGAGGTAAGTTTAAGCTTCCCAACTTAAGTGAACTTCATCTTTATCTATTTGGGATTGATTTTCAAGAAGCTCATAATGCTACTGCTGATGTTGAAGCTACAACAAGATGTTTCTTTGAACTTCTTAGAAAAGGATTTATTCAACCAGATGCCTTAAAGAATCAACCCGATATTTTAAGACACCTTAAAGAGGTGTTAACTACTACAGTCAAAGGCATTGGTTTAAAACATCAAAACTTAAAAGAGGCTTCAGCAAAACTAGCAGTAGCGGAGGAACAAGAAGAAGCGTCTCATATTTTAACCCAGGTCGATGAAAAACTTTTGGATCAAGCTACGTTTGTTCATCTTCATGTACATTCCCAATTTTCCGTTCTTCAATCCACCTCGCGGATTAACGATTTGGTAAAAACATCCTCAGTGGATAATATGCCAGCCGTTGCCCTGACAGACCACGCCAACATGATGGGGGCTTTTCATTTTATCAAAGCGATTAAAAAACACAATGCCGATTTAGAAGAAGGTAAAACAGGTCTCAAACCTATTTTGGGTTGTGAATTTTTTATCTGTGATGACCATAGAGACCGTTCTAGAAGGGATGATGGCTATCAAGTTGTTTTTATAGCAAAAAATAAAAAGGGTTATGAAAACTTATCCAAAATGAGTTCAATCGCTTATACCCAGGGATTCTATTATGTTCCAAGAATAGATAGAAGTGTCGTTTTGCAATACCAGTCAGATTTGATTGTGTTGACAGGAAATTTATATGGTGAAGTGCCTTCAAAAATCTTAAATGTTGGTGACCGTCAAGCCGAGGAAGCTTTAGAGTGGTGGCATGACCAATTTGGAGAGGACTTATACATCGAATTAATGCGCCATCGACAAGAGGATGAATCGCGCGTCAATAAAGTATTACTTGGATTCGCTAAAAAACAAAATATTAAAATTGTCGCTACTAATAATTCCTATTATACTACAAAAGAAGAGGCCAATGCACATGATATTTTATTGTGCGTAAAAGAAGGAGAGAAGCAGGCGACTCCAATAGGGAGAGGAAGAGGTTTCCGCTACGGATTGCCCAATCAGGAGTATTATTTCAAATCTCAAAACGAGATGAAATCCCTTTTTGAGGACCTTCCAGAAGCTATCGTTAATATTGATGAAATTGTAAATAAGATTGAAGCTTTTGATTTGGCTCGTGAGGTACTACTTCCAAAATTTGAAATCCCAAATGATTTTTCCACCCAGCATGGAGCTGATAATAAGGCAAAAGAAAATGCTTATTTACGCCACCTTACAGAAGAAGGTGCGAAAAAACGTTATGGTGCGATTACTGAATCGATTCAAGAGCGTTTGGATTTTGAATTGGAAGTAATTGCCAGTACGGGTTATCCTGGTTACTTTTTGATTGTTCAAGATTTAATTGCAGCAGCCAGAGCTATGGAGGTGTCAGTTGGTCCTGGTAGAGGTTCTGCGGCGGGTTCTGTTGTTGCCTATTGTTTGGGAATAACAAATTTAGACCCTATAGAGTATGACTTACTTTTTGAGCGTTTTCTAAATCCAGATCGTGTAAGTATGCCTGATATTGATATAGATTTTGATGATGAGGGCAGGGGTAAAGTCATGGATTATGTAATCGAAAAGTACGGCGCCAATCAGGTAGCACAGATTATCACCTATGGAACTATGGCGGCTAAATCTGCCATTCGAGATACTGCTAGAGTTTTGGATCTGTCTTTGGGAGATGCGGATCGCATAGCCAAATTGGTTCCCAACATCAAACTTGCCTCTATTTTCTCTTTGGAGGATAATGAGTTAAAACAAAAGTTAAGGTCGGATGAATTTACTCATGTAAAAGAATTACAAGAAATTTCCACTGGTGATGATTTGGCAGGTCAGACTTTACAGCAAGCCAAAGTGTTGGAGGGATCATTAAGAAATACAGGAATTCATGCCTGTGGTGTGATTATTACTCCGGATGATATTACCCAGTTTGTTCCGATTGCGACCGCTAAAGACTCCGAGCTATATGTCACACAGTTTGATAATTCAGTAGTTGAGGAAGCGGGATTGTTAAAAATGGATTTTTTAGGGCTAAAGACTTTGACCTTAATAAAAGATACGGTCAAGCTGGTGAAGTACCTCCACGGCGTTGATTTAAATCCCGACAAATTCCCACTTGATGATCAGATGACTTATGAATTATTCCAAAGAGGTGATACAGTAGGAATTTTTCAGTATGAATCTGTCGGGATGCAAAAGTATTTGAAGGATTTAAAGCCTAATGTTTTTGCAGATTTGATAGCAATGAATGCGCTTTATCGTCCCGGACCATTGGAGTATATTCCAAGTTTTGTTGCTCGCAAACACGGAGATGAGGCAATCACTTATGATTTGCCGGTGATGGAAGAATATCTACAGGAGACTTATGGTATCACAGTTTATCAGGAACAGGTGATGCTATTATCTCAAAAATTAGCAGGTTTTTCAAAAGGTGAAGCTGACTTGTTACGAAAGGCGATGGGAAAAAAGATTTTTGCTTTATTGGAAAAACTCAAGCCTAAGTTTATTGAGGGAGGAATAGCAAACAATCACCCAAAGGATATTTTGGGAAAAATATGGAAAGATTGGGAAGCCTTTGCCTCCTATGCTTTTAATAAGTCTCACTCAACCTGCTATGCTTGGATTGGCTATCAGACGGCTTATCTCAAGGCACATTACCCTGCTGAGTATATGGCAGCTGTTTTATCAAATAATATGAATGATATAAAGCAGGTCACCTTTTTTATGGAAGAATGCAAGCGAATGGGGCTCAATGTTTTAGGTCCTGATGTCAATGAATCTTTTCACAAGTTTACTGTAAATGAGGACAATGCTATTCGTTTTGGTATGGGAGCAATTAAAGGAGTTGGCAAAGCAGCTGTTGCTACCATTATAGAAAACCGTAAAAAGGAAAAATACCAAAGTATTTTTGATTTGGTCAAAAGGGTAGATTTGAGAGCTGCCAACAAAAAAACATTAGAAAATCTGGCTTTAGCTGGAGGTTTTGATTCATTCAAAAATACCCATAGGGCACAGTATTTTAATCCCGATGGAGATGGGATTATTTTTTTGGAGAAAGTCATACGGTTTGGCGCCAAGTTTCAAGAAAATTTAAACTCTTCACAGACCAGTCTTTTTGGTGACCAATCGGAGGAGGTTTATCAGGAATTGGTTATACCTGCTGCACCTGAATGGCAGAATTTAGAGCAGTTAAAAAGAGAAAAAGAGGTCGTGGGGATTTATCTATCAGGTCACCCTTTGGATGATTTTAACAGGGAAATGCAATGGTTTACAAATGCACAACTTGACCAGCTCAAGGACCTGAGACCTTGGATCAATAAAACCATTAATGTAGCGGGTATAATCAATCAATTTGAATTTTTAGAATCTAAAAATGGGAAGCAGTGGGGAAAGTTTACCCTAGAGGATTTCTCGGAGCAGTATGAGTTTAGGATTTTTGGAGAGGAATTTCTTAAGTTTAAACACTTCATTAATATCAACCAATTCATCAGGTTAAAACTAAATATTAAGGAGGGATGGCGAAATCAAGAAACTGGTAGAGTAGGCGATCCACGGATTCAATTTTTGGGATTTGAAATGTTGCATGAGGCCATCAATAATAATTCTAAAAAACTAACCCTCCAGTTTGATATCCGAAATTTGCGTTCTGAAAGAATTCACAGCTTAAAGAAGGAGCTCAAGGGGTTCAAAGGAGACAAGCCGATATTTTTTGATATCATAGACCCGGAAAAATCATTGAAGTTGACCCTGCCAAGTAGAAAACAAAAAGTTGGGATTTCACCAGAACTATTAGAACATTTAGAAGGCAATAATTGGCATTACAAGCTAAATTAGCTTAGTACTCAATCTAACAATTCTCAAATAATTAAAATTGATTGATTCTTAAAAGCTTACAATTATTAAAATGATTAATTTTGTAGGATAAAATTTTAGCATATGGCATTGGAGATAACTGACTCAAATTTTGAAGAACTGGTATTAAAGTCTGATAAACCCGTAATGGTCGACTTTTGGGCTGCATGGTGCGGACCTTGTCGTATGGTTGGTCCAATTATTGAGGAAATTAGCAATGATTATGACGGGAAAGCACTTGTTGGTAAGCTGGATGTCGATGTGCATCAGGAGTTTGCTGCAAAGTATGGCGTAAGAAATATCCCCACAGTTTTACTTTTTGACAATGGAGAATTAGTTGGAAGACAGGTTGGCGTAGCTCCCAAAAAAGCCTATTCAGATGCCATTGATGCTGTCTTATAAGGCTAGATAGCTTGTCCTTTTTTTATTGATTATATGTTTGGCAAAATGAAAATGCAATGTATATTTGCAACCGCCAATAACAAGGTCTGGTAGTTCAGTTGGTTAGAATACATGCCTGTCACGCATGGGGTCGCGGGT
>CAJWGK010000045.1 GCA_913030895.1 uncultured Flavobacteriaceae bacterium
GCTTTTAAAAAGAAATTTGGGACGACTCCCAAAAAATATTTAATGTCAGTATCTTCGTAAAAAATTGCAAATGAAAGGAGCATTGTTGATCAATTTAGGGTCTCCTGATAGTCCTGACCCTAAAGATGTAAAACGATATTTGGGAGAGTTTTTGATGGATGAAAGGGTGATTGACCTCTCCAAAGCACTGAGAACATTTTTGGTAAAGGGTATCATACTGAATACCCGTCCAAAGAAATCTGCAAAAGCTTATAAAAAAATATGGTGGGAAGAGGGGTCTCCTCTAATTGTACTCTCTAAAAGATTGCAGGAAGCGGTTCAAAAAAAGGTTTCAGTACCAGTTGGACTGGCAATGCGATATGGAACCCCTTCTATTGAAGAGGGAATAAAAAATTTAGTGAATCAAGGCGTTGACGAAATCATGTTGATACCTTTATATCCTCAGTTTGCCATGGCGACCACGGAGACCATTTTAGTTCTTGCAGAAGAAATCCGAGCTCAAAACCACCCGGAAGTTTCTTTTACTGTTTTACCTCCCTTTTACAATCACCCAGACTATATTCGGGTGCTCTCCGAAAGTATTCAAGAAGACTTGAAAGGTAAGGAATGGGAACACCTTTTGTTCTCTTATCACGGGGTACCAGAAAGACATATTAGAAAATCTGACGTAACTAAATCTCATTGTAAAATGGATAAAAGTTGTTGTCAAACTAGCTCCGAGGCACACCAATATTGCTATCGTCATCAGTGTTATGAAACCACCCGACAGGTAGCCGAATATTTAGAATTAAAAGAAGGGACTTTCTCCACGAGCTTTCAATCTCGTCTTGGCGTAGATCCTTGGTTGCAACCTTATACAGATCAAACTGTTGCAAAATTTGCCAAAAATGGCGTTAAAAATATGGCAATTGCTACCCCTGCATTTGTGTCTGACTGCCTTGAGACTTTGGAAGAAATTGGCATGGAAGCTGCTGAAGACTTTGAAGAAAAAGGAGGGGAAAAACTTCATGTAATTCCCTGTATCAATGACCGCCCAGATTGGGTAAATGTCATGAGTCGATGGATTGACCAATGGGCTTTAGCTGAAACGGCTGATACCGTATGAAAAACGGATCGGCATCTTTTGGTACTCAACCTATTCCTGAATTACTAATTAAGCAAGCCGTTCCTGCCTCCATTGGCATACTGGTAATGTCGCTCAATATATTGATCGATACAATTTTTGTTGGACAATGGATTGGTTCCAATGCAATTGCAGCAATCAATGTAGTCTTACCCGTATCATTTTTTATTGCTGCCCTAGGCATGGCAATAGGCATTGCGGGAGGCTCAATTATTTCGCGTGCCTTAGGTAAGAATGATCTTAAGCGAGCCACTAAAACCTTTGGTAACCAAATCGTATTGACCTTATTACTAACCATCAGTTTTGTAATTTTTGGTTTAAGTCTTATCGATATTATCATTCCTGCATTTGGTGGGAAAGGACAGCTTTTTGAACCCGCAAAAGTCTATTACACTATTGTGCTTTATGGTGTCCCTGTTCTAGGGTATTGTATGATGGGAAACAACGTAATCCGTGCAGAAGGCAAACCCAAAAATGCAATGTATGCCATGTTACTCCCTTCGGTTTCTAACTTACTGCTTGATTATGTTTTTATATACGTACTTGACATGGGAATGCAAGGTGCCGCCTGGGCCACAACACTTTCTTACCTTGTATGCGCGACCTACATTTTTTATTTTTTTAACGCTAAAGGCTCTGAACTACATCTAAAATGGAGTGATTTAAAGCTGGATTTAGGGATTACAAAGGAGATTGGTGCCTTAGGTTTTGTGACCCTTGCGCGTCAGAGTGTCATTAGCATTTCGGTTTTATTGGTCAATAACATATTATTCGGTTTGGGTGGCGAGGCCGTGGTTGCTGTTTACGCAATTATCAGTAGGTTACTTATGTTTTCGCTTTTCCCTGTTTTGGGAATTACCCAGGGTTTTATTCCTATTGCAGGATATAATTATGGTGCAAACAACAAAAAAAGAGTGGAAATGGTGATCCGAACAGCGGTTATATATGCCTCGGGATTTGCCACTGTGGTTTTCTTACTAATCAATATTTTTTCAAATTCAATAGGGGGTATTTTTACCAACGATGCTACGGTATTAGAAAAGGCGCCTACAGCCATCCGATGGGTATTTGCAGCAACACCAATTGTGGGGGTTCAACTTGTTGGTGCCGCCTACTATCAAGCAATTGGCAAAGCCCTTCCTGCACTACTTTTAACACTGACAAGGCAGGGTTTTTTCTTCATCCCGCTGTTGTATATCTTATCTGGCATTATGGGTATCAATGGGGTTTGGTTGGCTTTTCCTGTAGCAGAATTTTTAGCTGCTTTGGTAACTGGGTGCTTTCTGATTTATGAATTAAAAAAGTACTTAAAATCATAGACTTAGCGATTTAACAAACCTATTCATTGTTAAGTTTTTGTACTTTCTAGGTATATTTGTTAAGTGCAGTAGGCTATTATAAATCTGCAAAACACCATGGAGTATTACAACTACATTAAATCATTACACCTAATCTTTGTGATTACTTGGTTTGCCGGTTTGTTTTATGAGCCTCGACTTTTCATCTATCATATTGAAGCTTCAAAAAAGAATTCGCCTGAAAAAGAAATTTTAGAAAAACAGCTAAAAATCATGGCACTAAGACTGTGGTATATTATTACATGGCCGTCTGCAATTTTAGCAACAATATTCGCTGTCTGGTTATTAATTTTAGTACCTAGCTGGCTTACAGAATCTTGGATGATTATTAAAATTGGCTTTATCTTTTTGTTATTTGCTTATCACCTTAAAACCCATCAGATATTTTTGCAATTACAGCGGGATGAAGTGAATTACTCTTCGAGTTTTATGCGGATATGGAATGAAGGGGCGACTTTATTTTTGTTTGCAATCGTCTTTCTTGCCATCGTAAAAAATGCAATTCACTGGATATTTATGGTTTTGGGTACGCTGGGGTTGGTGGTTTTTTTGATGATAGCCATTAAACTATACAAGCGATTTAGAGAGAAATCCTCCCCCAAGAATGATTAATTTAATCAACCATATCTCGCTGAGAACACAGATTTTTCTGTCCATGATACTGTTAGTACTCATGGCCTGTTTATTAATATTATTTGCCACCTCCTTTCAGTATCAAAATGAATCTACCGATTATAATATTTTCCGACTTAATCGAAAGGAAAACCAGTTGAGGAAACAGATTAACTATTTAGTAGAGAAAAATAACTTGCTAAATCAAAAAGAAAGCTTGTGGGCAAATTTTAGTGACGAATTCAATGCAGTTATTAAAATTCACAATGTCAATTACTCAGTTTTTGATTTACAAGGCAAAGCACTTTTTACTTCTTTCCTTCCACTAAAAATTATTGCTAATGGTTACGCACTAGACAAAGAGCTACTTTCAAAAATTATCCTTAAAAAGGGGAGCCGAGTATTAGAGAAAAATGACGATGAAATAGGAAAATTTCAATCATCTTACAGTCTATTGGAGGATACATTTGGAAATCCATACGGGGTATTATTTTTCCCCTATTTTGAAGATGTTTCTTTCTCAGAAAATGAACTGAATACATTTTTACAAAGTCTCTACAAGATTTATTTGCTAATGCTCTTGGTTGCCATTGTAGTTGCCTATTTTATTTCCAAGTACATATCCCGGTCTCTTGAGACAATACGAATGAAAATTGACCAAACAGGGCTTTTAAAACAAAATGAAAAAATTCAGCTCAAAAACGCCACTCGAGATATTGCAAGTTTGATCAATTCCTACAATAATATGATTGATGAACTCGAGAAAAGTGCAGCACTTTTAGCGAGAACTCAGCGGGAGCAAGCTTGGCAAGAAATGGCCAAACAAGTTGCACACGAGATCAAAAATCCACTTACTCCAATGCGATTAACGGTACAAAGTTTCCAAAAAAGGTTCTCTGATAAAGACCCAGAAAATGAAAAAAAAATAGCAGAGTTTTCTAAGATGTTGATGGAGCAAATAGATACCATGAGTGATGTCGCTAATGCATTTTCGGACTTTGCCACACTACCGGTTCCAAGATTGGTAAAGTCTGATTTGGTTGAAATTACACAACGCTCTTTGGAAATTTTTAATGGGATTGATATCGAGTTTCAAACCTCACACAAAAACATCAAATTAAAACTGGACAGAACGCAATGGATTCGTGTTATCACCAATCTTATACAAAATGGAATTCAAGCGGCAGATCAGGGACAAAAACCCAAGATTAATGTCACAATTGAAAAAAGTCCAAAATCTGTAGAAATCAAATTTACTGATAACGGAATAGGAATCCCCGAATCGATTCAATCCAAAGTTTTTGAACCCAAATTCACTACCAAATCAAAAGGAATGGGCTTAGGTCTGGGAATTGTAAAAAATATTATCGATTCTCATAAGGGGACCATTAAATACGAAACTGGAAAAAAGGGAACGACTTTTATTATTACATTGATGTTGTAGGCTGGATTCCTTCCAAAATCAAAGCTTCAACTTTAGAAAATGCAACTTCCTTATCGGTCTCTATCAAATCTATAGGAGTATGGGTTTTAAAAGTTACTCTTACCCCCAGGGGAATTGGAAAGTAACTGTATTTGGCAAGCTTCCATGAATTATTGACACTTATTGGCAAAACAATGGCACTTGGGATGTATTCAAAAAGTGTCATAAGTCCTTTTTTTTGAAATTTCCTTGGATTACCATCTCTACTTCTAGTTCCTTCAGGGAAAATTACGGCACTCCATTTCTTTTGTTCTATTTTTTGAGCAAAAGCCTTTATTAATTCCAATGCCTCCTCAGGTTGTTGGCGATCTATCAGAACAGAGCCGCCATGTTTTAAGTTATAAGAAACGCTAGGTATTCCTTTTCCTAACTCTTTTTTACTGATGAATTTAGGATGAAACTTTCTAAGATACCAAATGATTGGGGGAATATCATAAGTACTCTGATGATTAGAGACAATGATAAGTGGTCTCCCTTTGGGCAATTTAAACGGATGCTCAAATACAATATGAGTGCCTAAAAAGTTAAGATATCTGATCAAAAAAAAATTCATCCAATCCACTGTCTTTTTGTGGGCGGTGTATCCAAATACACGAAAGGAAAAGACTTGAAGTAAATGAAAGACTCCTAGGGTTGTTCCAAATAGGAGATAATAAAGGATCGTGAGGGGGTAAGCTATCGTCTTTTTCACGATAAATGGGATCAAAAAAAGTCAGATGAAGCTATTTCTAGCTACAAAACTCATTGTAGGCTTCAGTTAAATTTTCAGCTATCATATCGGCTGTTCTCCCCTCAATATGATGGCGTTCGATCATATGAACCAATTCACCGTCTTTGAATAATGCTAAACTGGGGGATGATGGCGGAAATGGGATCATTTTAGCGCGAGCAGCGTCAGTTGCCTCTCTATCTACACCTGCAAAAACGGTAACTAAATTGTCAGGGATGTTTTGATTACCGAGAGACATTCTTACTGCTGGCCGGGCATTTGCAGCTGCACAACCACAAATCGAATTTACGACCACTAAAGTAGTTCCTGATTTTGACAAACTATCATCAACAGCTTCGACTGACAATAACTCCTCAAAACCAATGTTAGTTAACTCATCCTTCATGGGTCTTACAATTTCTGCTGGATACATATTTTTTTAATTTTTCTACAAAGATAAAAAACTAGTTTTTTAAAAGAATGAGTGGATCAATCTTTTATTGACATTCGTATATTTACATTCTCAAAATTTGTGTATGATCAAGTGGCTTGCGGCGATTTTAGGCTATTCTTTTTTGAGATTCCCAGGGGCAATACTAGGGTTTTTTGTCGGTAGCTTTATTGAGCTACTTTCAAAAAATTCAATTAATATCAGAACTGGCTCCTACTCAATTAAGCCTGAAAAATTTGAGTTAAACCTCCTGGCGCTTTCAGCAATGATTATCAAGGCTGACGGGAAGATTCAGCAAAAGGAATTGAACTTCGTAAGAAATTTTTTCATTTCTCAATATGGTAAAGACCGGGCAGACGCTATTTTTAGGTCCTTCAATACTGAGATTAAAAAAGATGTTCAGCATATGGATGAACTCACCAGTGTTTTTGTCCAACAAACCCGATACGAAACACGTCTACAAATCCTACACTTTTTGTTCGGAATTGCTAATGCTGATGGTAGTATTTCTGATTCAGAATTGCAAAAACTCTCGCAAATCGCTTCAGGTTTACGCCTGCGAATGCCGGATTTTGAGAGTATAAAAGCAATGTTTGTGAAAAATACAAATAACGCCTATAAAATTCTTGAAGTTGAACCCAACGCCAGTGAAAATGAAATAAAAGCTGCTTATCGAAAAATGGTGAAAAAATACCATCCCGATAAGCTTCGCGGTCAAGATCCAGCTATGATAAAAGGTGCCGAAGAAAAATTTAGGGAGGTTCAAAAAGCCTATGAAACCTTAATGAACAAAAAATAATGGGCTATGGATGCGTTTTGGTTTTATTTTAAATTGGGTTTTGACCATGTACTAGATATCGGAGGATTAGATCATTTTTATTTTTTAATTGTCCTATCGCTTCCATTTATGTTTCGAGAGTGGCGAAAGCTTCTTTTGTGGGTAAGTATCTTTACTCTAGGCCATACATTATCACTATTGGTAACCCATTTTGAGTGGATTCAAATAGATGGAAAGTGGGTCGAGTTTTTGATTCCTGTAACAATCGGGGTTAGCTGTTTGTCTGTTTTGATAACTAACAAAAAAACCGTTTACAAAGGAAGGTGGATCAATGTTATTACGTTATTTTTTGGAACAATCCACGGTTTTGGTTTTGGGCGATATTTTAAAATGATCACCATAGCCGATGAAAAGGCTATTGTATCGCTTTTGGAATTTGCGGTCGGCGTTGAGTTTGCTCAAATCGTGATCGTTTTAGCCATGCTTTTAGTTAATCTACTGGGAATTGGAATTCTCGGTTTAAGAAAAGAAAAGTGGCAGTGGGTTATTGCAGCGATGGTTTTGTCTCAAGCTCTGTTGATGACCATTGAAAATTGGCCAGCAATATGACTAATTAATCAACCGGCTGATTAGAAAATAAATTATATTCGCATTAATGTCATCTGACAAGCAAAAAAGATACGATTTAGCCTACCTCAAAATGGCTCGCACCTGGGGAGAGCTTTCACATTGCCACCGCAAAAAGGTAGGAGCGCTTATTGTAAAAGACAGAATGATTATTTCAGATGGTTACAACGGAACTCCCTCGGGCTTTGAGAATCCTTGTGAGGACGAAGACAACTATACCAAGTGGTATGTACTTCATGCAGAAGCTAATGCCATTCTTAAAGTCGCAGCATCAACACAGTCCTGTGTGGGTGCAACCTTATACATTACCCTTTCTCCATGTAGAGAATGTAGTAAACTAATTCACCAAGCAGGAATTAAAAGGGTGGTGTATTCTACGGCTTATAAAGATGATTCTGGTCTAAAATTTTTAAAAAAAGCAGGTGTAATTTTAACTCAGTTGGATTTTGAATAGGTTAAAGGTCATTAATTATAAAAAGTAAATGAAAAATAATTTTGTCCTCTTTTCCATCGTTGCACTTTCCATATCAATTGGCTATTTGTTGGGAAGTGAAAAAGAGCTTTTCATAAAAGACTATCAAGATGTCTGGCGAATGAGTCGACTGGAACGACTATTGACTTACATTGCTAATGATTATGTTGAGAAATTTGATACCGATAGTTTGGTTGGGGTAGTAATCGAAGATATTGTAGATCGACTGGATCCACATTCAGTTTATATACCCTCAAGTCAAAGACAAATGATTTCCGAAAACATGCAGGGCAACTTTTACGGGATAGGGGTTAGTTTTTTTATGTTGGGCGATACGGTAACGGTAATAAGTGTAATTAAAGACGGCCCAAGTGAGGCGGCGGGTTTGTTGGCTGGTGATCGTATTTTAATTTCCAATCAAGACACCTTATTTCAAAAAAATTATTCTTCAAATAAGATTATGAGTATTTTGAAAGGTGAGCCGGGAACACCTGTTAATTTAAAAGTTTACAGAAAATATGAAAATCGCATTTTTGACTTTGACTTGAAGCGCGGTAAAGTTCCGCTACCTAGTGTTAATTCCTATTATATGCTCAATGACAGCACTGGTTATCTTAAAATTAATCGGTTTTCACAAACCACTTTTGACGAATTCAAATCAGCTATCCAAAAATTACAGCGTAAGGGAATGACCCAGATGATTTTGGATTTAAGAGGTAATCCAGGTGGCTACCTCCATCCAGCAAAACAAATCTGTAATACCTTTTTGAGTAAAGGTCAAACTATTGTAATTACCCAGTCAAATATGGGCGAACAAGAAAAAGCAGTTGCCAAAGGTAATGGTATTTTTCAAGATGGGAAACTGATTGTTTTGGTGGACGAACAGTCTGCCTCTGCCAGTGAAATTGTTGCAGGTGCAATTCAAGATAATGACAGAGGGTGGATTGTCGGTCGGCGAACTTTTGGAAAAGGATTGGTTCAGCAACAAATGCCCCTAGGAGGTGGCGATGCAATAAGACTAACCATTTCAAAGTACTTTACACCTACTGGAAGATCTATCCAGAAACCATATACGAATGGAAGGGAGGATTATTATCAAGATTTAAATAATCGTTTTGAAAACGGTGAAATGGCTGATGAAAAGAAAATCCCGATTGCAGACAGTCTTGCTTTTAAAACGCCTCAGGGAAGGACAGTTTATGGTGGCGGTGGAATTATTCCAGATGAATATGTTTCCAATTTAAATACTGAGGAGGAGGAATGGAATGATTTAATTTTAAACTCCCCGATGATTAGCAATTTTGTTTTTAATGAATTAGATCAAAATAGAAAAGAATTTTCAGAATTGAAAGAGGAGGAATTGATTGACCTCGAAAGTTCAGAAATATTACCCGATTACGAGGATTTTTATGAATATTGCAAGGCAAACGGCGTGGAATTCAAGAATGGGGAGCAAGAAACTTTAAAGGCAATCAGAGCTAATTTAGCACAGCAGTTGTTTGGAGAAAACGCTTTTTATCAGATCAATAACCAAGATGACGTTTTTATGGTGAAAGCCATGAAAAAATTGGACAGCCTAAGTAATTGATTTACGTTTTAACTTAGCGGATATTTTCTTGGAAACCGTCAAAATTACAAGCAGTAAAAGTGCGCATAAAGAGGCCATTATTCCTATTATTGCCACCGCACTTTGACCTTCTAGCGGACTTTGCCAATCCACCTGAAATCCGTTGAAAATTGCCATCCCTAAAGAAACTAAGATCAAAATTCTAATCAATATTTTCATTAGGTAAAATTAGTAAACTGTAATTTAATGATACCATTAGCTCGCAACAATTTTTCCCACATTGGTTGCAAATAGTTTAACTGCAATTGCCAATAAAACGATCCCAAAGATTTTTTGTATTACATTAATTCCTTGTTTCCCTAGAATCTTTCCAATTTTGGCTGAGGACTTCAAAATCACGTACACAATAATTATATTAATAACAATCGCAATAATAATATTGACAAGTTCGTATTCTGCTCTAAGGGAGAGTAATGAGGTCATCGTCCCTGCGCCAGCAATGATGGGGAAGGCAAGGGGAACAATTGAGGCAACTTGTGGAGCTTCCTCTTTAAATAGGGTTATCCCTAAAATCATTTCAAGTGCCAAGAAAAAGATTACGAAGGAGCCAGCCACCGCAAACGAGTTCACGTCTATTCCTATTAGGCTTAGAATTCTCTCCCCCACGAATAAAAATCCAATCATGATGATTGTTGATACAATTACTGCTTTTTCAGACTGAATGTGTCCGACTTTTTTTCTTAAGCTTATAATCAAAGGAATACTCCCTACAATATCAATTACTGCAAAGAGTACCATGCTGGCCGTAAATATCTCTTTTAGATTCATCGAATAATTTTGTTAAAGGTAATTCAGTTGGGTTTATTTTTAAGTTATAAATTAGCAGTAATCATTTAAGTATAATTGTCAAAAAATGTTTCAAATAGACAATACATTAGTTTCCGAAGATCTTATTTCCAAAAACTTTGTTTGTAACCTAACGGCTTGTAAAGGAGCTTGTTGTGTTGAAGGTGAAGCAGGTGCTCCCCTCGAGGAAAAGGAAACAGCAATGTTGGATGCTGATTTTGAGGAAATTAAACCCTTTCTAAGTTCAAAGGGAATAGCAGCAATTGAAAAACAGGGCAAATATATAAATGGTAAAGATGGAGAATTCGAAACACCTCTAGTGAACAATAAGGAATGTGCTTATGTTGTTTTTAACACAAATGGAACTTCACAATGTGGAATTGAAAATGCTCACAAGGCAAAAAAAATTGATTGGAAAAAACCCATTTCCTGCCATTTATATCCAGTTCGTGTGAAGGAATATTCTGAGTTTCATGCTGTAAACTATCACGAATGGCATATTTGTGAATCTGCTTGTAATCTTGGTGAAAGTTTAAAGATACCCATTTACCAATTTGTCAGGGAAGCCTTGATAAGAAAGTTTGGAAAAGAATGGTACGCCAAATTAGAATCTGCCGCAAACCAAATCAATCCCTGAATCGATAGTAATTACAGGGGCTAACAATTTTTGCTTTTTTTAAATTGTTGATTTTCAGCGTCTTGTAAATATTTTGATTTCACCACAAATGTTTATAAAAACTAAAATTTGTTAAAAACTCGACCTGTTTGTGGAAAAGTAAGTCTTTCATTTTTGATGACAATTTAGAATCTTTGTGAAAGTTAATCCAATAAAAAAAAAGTTAAAGATGGCAGCTGTAGAACCAATACTCGAAGACAACAAAAATAGATTTGTAATATTTCCAATTCAACACCATGATATTTGGGAGTGGTATAAAAAAATGGAGGCGAGTTTTTGGACAGCAGAGGAAATCGATTTACATCAAGATTTAAGTGACTGGAACAACAAATTAAATGCTGATGAAAAATATTTTATCAAACACATACTAGCTTTTTTTGCTGCCTCTGATGGCATCGTCAATGAGAATTTAGCCGAAAACTTCGTCAATGAAGTTCAATACTCAGAGGCAAAATTCTTTTACGGCTTCCAGATCATGATGGAAAATATCCACTCCGAAACCTATTCTTTATTAATCGATACTTACGTTAAAGATGAGGCTGAAAAGACAAAACTTTTCCAAGCGATTGAGGTATTTCCTGCCATCAAAAAGAAAGCTGATTGGGCACTGAAATGGATTGACTCCGATTCATTTGCAGAAAGACTCATCGCTTTTGCTGCTGTTGAGGGAATATTTTTCTCTGGAGCTTTCTGTTCTATCTTCTGGTTGAAGAAAAGAGGTTTAATGCCAGGATTAACTTTTTCTAACGAATTAATTTCAAGAGATGAAGGCGTGCACTGTGATTTTGCTGTTCACCTTCACAATAATCACTTGATCAACAAAGTACCTCAAGAGCGAATTGAGGAAATAATCTTAGATGCATTAAGAATCGAGCGTGAATTTGTAACCGAGTCACTACCTGTAAGTTTGATCGGAATGAATTCAAAGCTGATGACACAATATTTAGAATTTGTAACAGATCGACTACTGGTTGAGTTAGGTTGCGAAAAGAAACACAACGTTACAAATCCTTTTGATTTTATGGACATGATTTCCCTCCAAGGTAAAACTAACTTCTTTGAGAAGCGCGTATCTGAATACCAAAAAGCTGGCGTGCTAAACAATGAAAAAGAAGAGTCAGAGTTTACCACGGACGCCGATTTCTAGCCTAAAGATCTATCGCCCCGATATTCAATAACCATAAAATTGCTCCCCCTATTTTGGGCGGGTTAAACTTTAAATTTAATTTGAAAAGTCTATGTATGTAGTTAAAAGAGATGGTCGCAAAGAGCCAATAATGTTTGATAAAATTACCGCTCGAATCAGAAAGCTCAATTACGGCCTTAATCCATTGGTTGATCCAGTAAGAGTTGCAATGCGTGTAATTGAAGGATTATATGACGGTGTTACGACTTCAGAATTGGACAATCTCGCTGCAGAAATTGCCGCGACCATGACTACAACGCATCCTGACTACGCTCAGTTAGCCGCGAGGATATCTGTTTCTAATTTACACAAAAACACCAAAAAATCCTTCTCTTCTACCATGAAGGATCTATATGAATACATTAATCCCAGAACGGGTAAAAAAGCTCCCCTACTCTCTGATGAAGTGTATGAGATCGTCCAAAAAAATGCTGAAGCAATTGATTCCAACATCATCTATAATCGAGATTTCGGTTATGACTTTTTCGGCTTCAAAACACTAGAAAGATCCTACTTACTAAAACTTAATGGTAAGATTGTTGAACGCCCACAGCATATGTTGATGCGTGTATCGATTGGGATTCACATGAACGATCTTGAGGCTGCATTTGAGACTTATGAATTAATGTCAAAGCGTTATTTCACCCACGCCACGCCAACACTCTTTAATTCTGGGACACCAAAACCACAAATGTCTTCCTGCTTCCTACTCACCATGCGTGACGATAGTATAGATGGGATATATGACACCCTAAAGCAAACTGCAAAAATATCCCAGTCTGCCGGAGGAATAGGACTATCTATCCACAATATTCGGGCAACAGGTTCTTACATCGCCGGTACAAACGGTACCTCTAATGGTATTGTTCCCATGTTGAGAGTATTTAATGACACTGCTCGTTATGTTGATCAAGGAGGTGGAAAGAGAAAAGGATCGTTTGCAATTTATGTAGAACCTTGGCATGCAGATATTTTTGACTTCCTAGAGTTGAAAAAGAATCATGGTAAAGAAGAGATGAGAGCAAGAGATTTATTCTACGCCATGTGGATATCCGATCTTTTCATGAAAAGAGTTGAAGAGAACAGCACCTGGACGCTAATGTGTCCGAATGAGTGCCCAGGACTTTATGATTGTCACGGAGAAGA
Organism: uncultured Flavobacteriaceae bacterium; assembly: GCA_913030895.1. GTDB lineage: Bacteria > Bacteroidota > Bacteroidia > Flavobacteriales > Flavobacteriaceae > UBA8316. The sequence goes on from CAJWGK010000045.1 coordinate 13,035, forward strand.
ATTCGAAAAGCTATACTTGAAATACGAAAAAGACGGCAAGGGAAGAAAAACAATACAAGCGCGAGAGCTATGGGATAAAATACTCGAATCGCAAATCGAAACGGGAACCCCTTACATGTTATACAAGGATGCGGCAAACAGAAAATCTAATCAGAAGAATCTAGGAACAATTAGATCCTCAAACCTTTGTACTGAGATTCTTGAATACACCTCGAAAGACGAAGTTGCAGTGTGTAACCTCGCTTCCATTGCCCTACCGATGTTCGTTCAAGATGGCAAATTCAATCATGAAGAATTGTTCGATGTTACCAAAAGGGTAACCAAAAACCTCAACAGAGTTATTGACCGCAATTATTACCCTGTCAAGGAAGCAGAAAATTCAAATATGAGGCATCGCCCAGTAGGACTTGGTGTCCAAGGATTGGCGGATACTTTTATAAAAATGAGACTCCCTTTCACTTGTGAAGAGGCCAAAACATTAAATCAAGAAATTTTTGAAACCCTCTACTTTGCAGCAGTAACTGCATCTGTTGAGGAGGCAGAAAAAGACGGCGCATATAAAACTTACAAGGGTTCACCCATGTCTAAAGGAGAATTCCAACACAATTTGTGGGGAATCAAGGACGAGGAGCTTAGTGGAAGATGGGACTGGACAGGTTTAAGGCAGAAAGTTAAGAAACATGGTGTAAGGAACTCATTACTCGTCGCGCCTATGCCTACAGCATCTACCTCGCAAATCCTTGGAAATAACGAGTGTTTTGAGCCCTACACCTCTAATATTTATACACGAAGAGTACTTTCTGGTGAATTTATTGTGGTCAATAAACACCTATTGGAAGACCTTGTCAATCTTGGACTTTGGAATGAGGACATGAAGCAAAAATTGATGCAAGCCAACGGATCAATCCAAAAAATTAATGGAATCCCTGATGACATTAAGGAACTGTATAAAACAGTTTGGGAAATGAGCATGAAAGATATCATTGATATGTCGAGACATCGAGGATACTTTATTGATCAATCCCAATCATTGAATCTCTTTATGGAAGGTGCAACAATGGCAAAGCTAACTTCAATGCACTTTTATGCATGGAAGTCTGGGCTCAAAACAGGTATGTATTATCTCAGAACAAAATCGGCAGTAGATGCCATTAAATTTACCTTAGACAACACAAAAGCCCAGAAAGGTGGTGTAAGCGATACAGTAGAAGCACCAATTTCCGTTAAGGAAAAATCAGCCACTGCAGTAGTCACTGCAACGGCCCAAAAGGAAACCAAAACAGCAGTAGCAGTCGAGCCACTCAATCCCGCTGAATTGAAGCAAATGCTTGAGCAATCTAAGAAAAATGAAGATGATGATTGCCTGATGTGCGGCTCATAATTGTAAGATAAATTTTAAAAAAAACGCTTATTTAATTATAGATAAGCGTTTTTTTATGATTTAAAATATTGTTTTTCAAGTACTTATGATTGTAATGTAAATTTAATGTTAACATTACGTAAATTTTATGTATCTTTATTGTAGAAACATTAAATATTCCAATTATGAGAATTTTGATTATTATAGCTTTAATGGTTTCAATATCCTTAAGCGCACAGAAAAAAAATTCATCCGAATTTATCAAAGAAGGTAAGTTTACTAAAGTAATAACCTATCATGAAAATGGACAGATCGCTCAAACAGGGTTTCTTAAAAAGAATAGACTTCATGGAAGATGGATCAGTTTTGATAAGAATGGTAAAAAATTAGCTATGGGTTCTTACAACTCTGGGAAAAAAAACGGACAATGGTTTTTTTGGAGAGGAGACAATCTTATTGAGCTAGTTTACAAAAACAATACCATCATTGACAAAGTTGAATGGGGAAACAAAAACAAAGTGGTTCTCAACAACCTCTAATCAATCACTACTTTTCTCACAATGATTTATTGAGAAGATTTTACATCTTTAGTCACCTGAAAAAATTCTTCGACTAAATTGAATTTATGTAAAATGAGGTCTTTAGTTCTGACCAAAATATTAAAGTAAAGTGCAGTAGTTTTTGGACTTGTCTCGTTTTGCGTTCGCAAAATTTGTGCATCTATTTTTGAGTTGAGTAAATCGATATTGACGGTCTTTTGTTCCAGTACATCCTGAAATTCTTTTTCATCAAACTGTAAACTAAAAGCTTCTATTCCTTCTTTAAATACAGAAGACAGAGATTCGTATATTTCATTTAGGTCTTTAATTTGGCTCTTTTTTAAACCGCTATGATTATTGTTTACGTGCTGATAGCTAACATCGGACAGATAGGATAAATCTTCAACGAGGTCGAAAATGACCCCTAATAATGAAATATAAAACCGCCCTGAGGCCACACTGGTTTCTCCTCTGCCTTTTAAGAAATAAAACACCCCATTCCTGAGTTCGTTTACCTCATCATACAACTGGTCAACATCCTTTTTGGCAACGGAGAGTGTCTTTAAATCGTTACTCGACAATCCCCTAATAATGGTAGAATATGTTTGATAAGTTTTACCAATTACATTTCCAATATTTCTTGCGCTCTCCTCAATAATTCCCTCAAAGGAGTCGCTTTCGGAGGTCAAAACTTTGGTTGGTGATTTTTGTTGTCGGCTGTCCCTCCTATGATTGACGAAATTTCTGCCGATAAGAAGTAAGATAAAACTTAAAATGATGAGAATCGCGGTAAAACCCCCCAAGTGGATGAAATAAACAATGATGCCGCAAACAACAAAAGCGCTCAAAGCGGTAAAGAACCAGCCTCCAATAACATTGATCACACCTGCAACGCGAAATACAGCACTATCTGTCCCCCAAGCGCGATCTGCCAATGAAGTACCCATTGTGACCATAAAAGTGACATAAGTCGTAGAAAGGGGTAGTTTCAAAGATGTTGCAATTGAGATAAGAATTGCTGCCACTGTTAGGTTGATCGATGCTCTTAAGGTATCAAAGGAAGGAGCATCGGGATCTTTTATCATACTGTCGTGCTTCGGCATCACAAAAGAATGTGTGATTTTTTGATTGACAGCGGGAGGGATTAGATTGGAAAAATATTTGTTAAGCCCAACAAAAAATCGAACCAATAATCTGGATAGGAAATTTGGCTTAAATCTTTCTTTGATGTCATTTTGATCTGATAAGTCCAAAGAAGTTTTTACAACTTTTTTTGCCTTGGAGGAAAACCAAAGCGTGAGTACCATCACTAAGCCTGATGCGAAAAGAAAAATAGTTGGCGTAGGCACTTTGTTTGAAAGCACCCCCATACTAAACTCATTGGCAGCCATCCCCGAACTCACCCATGCTTCATAAGATTGATAGGCAGCAACAGGCACCCCAATAAAATTAACCAGATCGTTACCGGCGAATGCCAAAGCTAAGGCAAAAGTTCCAACGCCAATGATGACTTTATAGATGTCTGTTTTAAAAATACGCATCAACAGATAGGAGAATAAATACCAAAAAACAAGGCTTCCTAAGTTAACCGCAAGAGAATTACTGTCCAAAAAGCCATTGATGGTTTCGCCGTTGAGAAAATTATATTCAATCCCCGAATAAGGCGTCCCCTTAATCCCTTTGATCAAAATAAAATTACTAATGGCAGCCAAAGATAACCCACCAAATAGTGCACTAGTCCACTTGGATTTACTAAGAAAATTATAAGAAAGCAATGACCTAGATATCCACTGCACTATGGCGCCAATCGTAAAGGCAATAAAAACAGAGAGCAATATTCCCAAAATGATTTGAGCGGCTTTCTCTGTGTTGATATAGGTGGATAATTCCGCGAGATTTCCCGAATCAGCAAATATCTTAATCAGTGCCATAACAACTGCTGCACCGAGTAATTCAAAAACAATCGATACGGTGGTAGAGGTTGGCATCCCAAGTGTATTGAAGAAATCTAACAGCAGGATGTCAGTCATCATTACTGCCATAAAAATGTAGATGATCTCCTCAAAATAGAAGGCGCCGGGGTTAAATATTCCTTTTCGTGCAACTTCCATCATTCCACTAGAAAATAAAGCCCCTAATGCAATCCCAAGGCTGGCAAAGATCATGATATTCCGAAAGGAAAGTGCTTTTGAACCTATTGCTGAGTTGAGAAAATTTACCGCATCATTGCTAACACCGACGATCAAATCACCTATGGCAAGAATAGATAAAAGAATAACGATATATAAATAAACGTCACCCATTTATTTTAGATAATTATATTTTTAATATATGAATTAAAATTTGAATCCTACTC
>CAJWGK010000046.1 GCA_913030895.1 uncultured Flavobacteriaceae bacterium
CCTGGTGATCCATTAGGAGAAGCCATAGCAGGAAAAACAGGAGCAGTATAATGGCAAGAAGTAAATCAGCATTACAAAGAATTGATTCACATGAAAAGCTTTGCAGAATAATGCAAAAACAAACGTTTCAAAAAATAGATCAATTAGAAGGTAGAATTTGCAGATTAGAAAAAATGGTTGTGGGTGGTCTTTTTGCTATATTTTTAGCTTTACTATCCAATCATTTTTAGTAATGTCCCTGTATGGGAAATATAAAGAAGCTAAGTTGGGCATTACAACTAGATAAATATCCGTATCAAAATTTTTCAAGAGAGAGTGTCGATGGCCAAAGGCTGTATAATACAGGCGAAGCCAAGGTACCTTCCGTTACAACTATACTTTCAGCAACTGAAGACCGATCTAAGCTAGATGCCTGGATTAAACGGGTTGGAGTAGAAGAAGCGGAGAGAATCAAGAAAAAAGCGTCCGAAAGAGGCACGCTAATGCATGATACCATAGAAAAACGACTGTTAGGTCAGCAAATCGAACTTTTTAATTCTGAGCCTTCTGAGGCCCAGCAAATGGCAAATACGGTTTTGAACAACATGGTTGGGTTAAATTACGTGTATGGATGTGAGATTTCACTTAATTATAAAAATATGTGGGCAGGGACAGCCGATTTAATATGTTTATATGAAAATCAACTCACGATTGGTGATTACAAACAGGCAAACAAAATGAAAAGAGAGGAATGGGTTACAAATTATTATTGTCAGCTTGTAGCTTATTCAATGGCTCATACAGAAATGTATGGTGAAGTTGAACAGGGTAAGATATTTATGGTGACACCTAAATTAGAATTTAAAGAATTTGAATTAAATAAATTTAATTATGAAAAGTACAAAAAAATCTGGCTTGATCGAGTCGAACTATACTATAAAAACAAAGAGAGTTCTGATCGTCAAACCAATCTGCACGATATGCGAGTCTAAAGCAGAGATTGTTCACGAAAATTTTTATTACTGTGCAAGCTGCGCAATTAAATCCATTCCCGAGCTTTTTCCCCCAAGATCTTCGCCGAAAGTTTAAGTTTATTTTTTAAAATATCAATAACCTTTTCATCGATTGTATCTTTGACAACAATATCAATGTAAGTACATTTATTCTTTTGACTTATTCTATGGATTCGTGCTTCAGATTGTTCTCTAAGTTCGTATGAATAATTATTATTATAATAAACCATGGTGCTACAGTTGGTTAAGGTTAAACCCATACCCCCTGTTTGAGTATTACCAACAAAGAATCTTACCTTCTTACTGTTTTGAAATGACTCTCTTGCTTCAATTCTTTTCTCATTAGAGTCTTGGCCATAAAACGTTACAACCGATTCGGATCCATACTCAGCTTTTAAAAACTGTTCAATCATTTTAATATTATAAGTATAGGTTGCCCAGATAATTACTTTCCCCTGGCACTCTTCGATAACATCTTTTAACTCTTGTAGCTTCTCGTTGTTCTTATATTCAATAATGTTTCCATCGTCTGACATGACAAAGCCATTACATAACTGATGCAGTCTTAAAATTTCAGTCAGTTTATTAGTATAACTTACACTGTCGTCATCAATGATTGCCATAGCCTGGACCTTAAGATCTTCATAAACTTTCTTTTGTTCTTTAGTAAGTTCACAGTGTCTTTTTTGATAAACTTTATCAGGTAAATCTAGACATTCATCTTTGGTAACCCTATAAGAATGAGCTTTCACTTTGCGCTCAAGTTCATCAAGATTAGTGAAGAATTTGGGGAATTTGACTACTCGACCGTTTTGGACGCTTTCGTGAAATACACAATAACGATTACGAAAGGTATAAAATGATGAGAACCCTAAAATATTTTTGTTTAAAAACTCTAATTGTGAGTAAACGTCTAAAGGATTATTGGTTACTGGGGTCCCTGTCAGTATTCTACGGTACGGGGCTAACTCTCCTAATACGTGAATATTTTTTGTTCTATTTGCGTTAGGATTTTTTATCTTACTAGATTCATCAATCGCCATTAACGAATTAAATTTTTTTAAAAATTTTTGAGCGGCTTCAAATGCTTTACCTGCATTTTGCAACGCTTCAACATTCATAATAAAAATTTTAAATCTACCGTTCTCACTCATTAAACGTTGCATCTCTAATTTAAATTTAGTCGTTGCAGTATTTTTCCACATAATAATATCTGTGGATTGTGTGAATGGAAAATGAGTTGGAATTTCTGTTCTTGCCCAAACAGAATAAACAGATTTGGGTGCAACAATTAAAGCACCCTGTATCTTGTGGTTGTCCATGAGTATACCTACTGTATCTAGTAGAACTTTAGATTTACCTGTACCCATTTCCATAAATAAGGCATAATAATCTTTTGCATGTGAAGCTTCTAAAGCTTTCATTTGATGTTCGTATGGTGTCGTTTTAAAATTGTATTTCTTATATCCCATGGCTTGACTTATATTTTTAAAAGTTTATATGTCAATCATTAAGGAGGCACATATGTCGATTAATGTAAAAGACAACGACATTGCTTCTTTGAGTAGTAAGTGCAAACAGCTACAATCGATTCGCGGTGATATCGATGAGTTGGAGGCGAAACTTAAACAAATGAAGAATGATGAAGAACGTATATCTACAGAAGAAATACCAGCGCTTCTCACTTCGCTTGGTATGAGAGACTTTACACTCGAAGACGGCAGTTACGTTGGACTAAAAACAAACTACTTTGCGCGTATCTCAAAAGCTAATGAAGATGCAGCGTATGGGTGGTTACGTGCGAATGGTCATGGGGACTTAATTCGTAACGAAATCGCTGTCCCTTTCACAAAGGGTCAGGATGAAAAAGCAAAACTACTTGAGGAAATGATTAAATCAAAACCTCAACTACAAGACATTGTTATCAATAAAAAACAATCTGTAAATGCGATGCAGTTAAAAGCGTTTGTTAAAGAACAAGTGCAAAAAGGTGTCGACATTCCAGATCATTTACTTGGTGCATATGTCCAAACTCAAACCGTAATAAAGGAGGAAAAATAATATGTCCAAAGCGGTAAACAAAAAGTCAGAGAGTACTTTAGCTAATGTAGATTTAAATGCATTATTAAAGAATTCGTTTGACAACATAGACTCACAATCCGTGTCTATGCCTTACTTCAAGGTTGTTGCTAAACAATCTGATGTAATTGAACCTGGTTCAGCAAACTATATAGAATCAGCTAAACCTGGTATGATTTTAAACTCAGCACTTGGTCAAGTGTTTGATAAGATTAGAGTCATACCTTCTTACTTCTACGTCAAAGATCTAGAGTGGGCAGACAGAGAGTCTGGCACTAATAGACCTGTAGGTTCTTATGATGTTTCAGAAAACATTGTATCTAGAACGACTAAAGACGAAAGAGGTAAGGACCGTTTAGAAAATGGTAACTATATTGAGAGAACGGCTCATCACTTTGTAACAAGGTTAGATGAGAATAATAACGTTCTAGATAATGGTATAATCACTATGTCTAGAACTCAGTTCAAAAAGTCGCAAAGGTGGAATACCATGCAACTTGCTCAATATGAGGAGATTGGTGGCAAACGTCAGCAACTTCCTAACCATGCACAAATTTATACACTCAGCACAACGTTGGAGAAAAACAATCTTGGTACTTGGTACGGCTGGGTTATAAACTACGCTGGGATGGCACCTGCGGAAGCAATTCAAAGATCTGTGGCGTTCAGAGAATCAGCTTCTAAAATGCAAAGTGTCAGTGATGCTGGTGAGTCAGCAACGGCTAAAACGGAAACAGCTAGTGTAACAACTAGTAGTTCGCAAGGTAAGGAAGAGACTCCGTTTTAATGCGCGCTGCTGATTTTCTCGATCTGTTTGATTGTCAAAGGGAAAACTATTACCTCTTCTCTCACAATGGTGAGAGGGAGCGTGATGGTAAAGCGGAAGGACGATACAGACGGATCAACGAAACAGTTACAGATTCTGTAATTGCAAAACACCTCGGCGGAGAAATCAGCATTGGTCTTATCCCTACTCGTAGGGATAAGACTTGTTCTTGGGGTTGTATTGATGTCGATAATATTATTTACGGCAAAGATCCAACCCCAGTTATAAAAAAGATTAGAGAAAAAAAATATCCATTGGTCCCTTACCGTTCTAAGACAGGGGGACTCCATTTAGTTTTACATATTAAAGGTTCTGTACTCGCTGCAGATATGCGAGCAAAAATAAATGAGTTAGCATCGGATTTAGGTTTTGGTGGTGAAGGTGCAGATAAGTTTCCTGCAGAAGATGAAATCAAATGGGATCCACAAAAGAATGAATGGCGTACAGGTAAATGTTTAAACATCCCTTATCAAAATGCAGAAACAACAACTCGTTATGCATTGAACAACGCAGGACAAGCATTAGACTTTGAAGATTATTTAGAATTTGTACAACAGTTTAAAATTACTCCAGAACAATTCAAAAAGATTGAGATCGCGAAGCCCAGTAATACCGATGAAGAATGGGATCAGTATCCTCCATGTATACAAGGATTTATTAAAGAAGGTGTAGGAGAAGGTGGAAGAAATAATGCATTATTTAATATGGCAGTTCTTGCTCACTTAAAAAATCCAAAAAATTTAAGACAAGAATTATACAAGAGAAATGAATCGGTTTGCAAGCCACCCGTACAAAATGACTCTGAATTAGAGGAAATTATTAATGGAATTAAAGAACAGAATTATTTTTATATGTGTAATACACCTATTGCAAAAAAGTTTTGTAATAAAGAATTATGTAGACAAAGAAAATTTGGTATTGGCCCAGAACAATACCAACCTAGTGTAGAGCTTTTTGAGAAATTAGATACGGATCCACCTATTTATTATTTAACTATTGAAGGTAAACAAGTGACCCTAACAGGACAACAATTAACCCAACAGCAATTATTTGGTACAGCATTGTTTGATCAAGCCGATATGGTTTGGGATGCGATTAAACCTAAAGACTTTAAAATATTTTTAAGAAAACTTAAAGACATGCAAAAGATAATAGAAGATACACAAGATTCAAAAGCTCATGAGTTTGAATATTTTGTTAGAAAATTCTCTCAAGACGAAGAACCAGGTGATGATATTTCACAAATTGAAGCGGGTTATATTTTTCTTGAGGAAGATTGGATATATTTTAAATTAGAAACCTTCATGGATTTCATGGTTAAAAATCGTCAAAACAAAAAGCGTAACGAATTGATTCACTATTTAAGAACAGGTGGAGCGCAGAATGTTAAGAAGAATAATACGCGTATGTGGAGAGTGAAAAAGCCAGCGACAATCCAAATTAAAGATCGTAAGGTAACTTTCAATAAACACAGCGCAGATGAAAACATTCCATTCTAAAACTATAAAACTATTTGGACCACCTGGAACAGGTAAAACAACAACACTTCTTAAGCGTATAGAAAAATATATTGAAAGAGGTGTGCAGCCAAATGAGATTGCATATTTTAGTTTTACCAAAAAAGCTGTCAGTGAAGGAATTGATAGAGCCAAAATAAAATTTAATCTTCAAGATGACGACCTACCTAATTTTAGAACCATACATAGTTTTTGTAGGCAACAGTTTTCACAAGTTCCTGTTCTAGATGAAGATATAGACATTAAAGAATTTAATACTTCCATGGGTAATATCTCATTAGAATTTGATGATACCTATGATGGACACCGTATTAGAAAGAACTGGGCGTTGAGAATATACGATAAAGCCAGAAACATGATGAAGGATCCTCTACTTATTTATCGTAGAGAAAATATTAAAAGGATTGGGATTGATAAATTTAAAAATATTATAAGACTTTACGAAGAGTTTAAAGAACAACACCGAATTGATTTTACAGATATGCTTTCGCAATTTATTGAATACGGACAAGCTCCGTCTTTTAAGCTCATGATTATAGATGAAGCACAAGATTTGACACCCTTGCAGTGGAAGTTTGTTTACAAATTAGGTGAACAAGCAAAAAGAATTTATTTGGCTGGAGATGATGACCAGGCGATATATGCCTGGAACGGCGCAGATGTACAAGCTTTTCAAGACTTTCCTGGACGCGATGTCGTTTTAAAATATTCTCATAGACTTAACAAACAGATATTTAATTTTTGTAAATTACTACAAAATAAAATTACAGATAAAAAACAAAAAGAATTTGAACCCGCTAATCAATTACCTGGACAGATACTTGCTTTTAAAAATTTTCAAGAAATACCCTTTAATGCATTCAAGGGTAAATGGTTTTTATTATCAAGAGTAAGAGAGGGAGTAAGAGTTTTAGAGGAAGAAGCTAGAAAAGCAGGTATCTATTTCCAAAACCAAAAAGGTAAAAAGTCTTTTGATATTAACCAGTACAGGGCCATACAAATGTGGGAGGATTTAATATCAGGCGGTAAAATTTTAAAAGAAGATATTGAAGTTTTATATATGTACATTGAAGAGATTGCTTATGGATTTAGAAAGTTAGATACGAAAGCCTGGAGAGATATTGATCCTAACTTAATGATGTCTTACGATGATTTAACTTTGTTTGGAGGCTTGGATCCAGCTAAAGAAAGAGCTCCATGGTGGGAAGCTTTAAACAGAAAGTTTTCAGATCGACAGAAAAAATACTTTTTTCGTATGCAAAACCAAAGTGTGGATCTATCAACACGAGCAAATATTATTATTGATACGATACACCAGGTTAAAGGTGGAGAAGCTGATAATGTTGTTTTGTTTGCTTACGCAAACTTTCCAACAGATTTTGATAATAAAAGAACAGGTCTTAAACCTAATGAAGCTAGGGTATGGTATACAGGAGCAACACGATCAAAACAAAATTTGTTCTTACTCGGGACCAAACATAAATATTCTTTTCCTTTAGCTAGAGTCTATAATCAATACATGGAGATGCAAAGTGCCTTATAGAGATAAAAATAAAAAAATTAGGGCTCAACATAAATACATGAGCACGCTAACAGGTTATTTAAAAGAACTTTATAGCAGTGCAAAACGAAGAAATAAAAAAAATGCAAACCGAAGAAAAAAACACCATTTCGATTTAGAGTGGATAGAATTTACAAATGTTTTCTGGAACCAGGTTGAAACTTTAGGTGGAATTTATTGTGCTTACACTAGGCAAACGATGACTCATAAAAGAGGTATTGGAAGATTAGGAACAAATATTTCTTTAGATCGAATTGATAATACAAAAGGATACACAAAAGATAATATTATTTTTTGCACAATAGCTTTTAATGATCTAAAGGGGTCTGTTACAATTGATGCTTGTCAAAAAATACTAGATGTGTATAAGGAACGAATCGGATACGTTGAGGAGGACGATCAGCTATGAGCAGTAAACAAGAACTAGACAGAGTATTTCCATCGATGAATCAAATCGGCGGTGAACATTACAAACTTAAAATACAGCCCTATAAATTTATTATGGAAAACAACCTTAATTTTTTTCAAGGTAACGTTATTAAATATGTTGTGAGATACATGAAAAAAAATGGTAAGGAAGATTTAGAAAAAATAATTCATTATTGTGAACTTGAAATAGAAAGGATGAGGGATAATAAAAATGTCGAATGAATATTGGCCTTTTCCAAAATTTTTTAAAACAAATATTGTTATTTCTGAAAAAGAAAAACAACAAATAAAATTTTTACTTTACAATTTTGAAGATTCTGTTGATTTATCCCAAATCACAACTTTTAGATCTTTAAATGTTTTAGATTTACCTGTTTTTGATGAGTTAAAAAAACAGATTACACAAATTTTAGACGAAAGAGGTTTAGCTTTAGATAATCATTGGGCACAACTTTATCGTAAAAATCAGTATCACGATCCCCATCAACACAATGGATCCTGGTGGAGCGGTATAATTTATGTGGATGGAAATGGCAGTGATGGCACGCGATTTATTGATTCATACACAGGGACAACTTATGAAGAAAAATTTGAAAAAAATAAATTAATTTTGTTTCCGTCATCTGTTATACATTATGTGAAAAATCAAAACGAAGATAATGGAAGAATTGTAATCGCATTCAATACTACTGAAAGAGAATAAAATGATAAAAAAAATTCATAAATGGTTTTGGACTCAAGTCGGTCACTTTTCATGTTACTTAGAAAACAAATCATGGAAAGAATTGTGGAGACACAGAGAGTTTAGAGACAAATTTAAATCCGATAAATAATGAGCCATCAACTTAATTTTATATTCCAGCATTCAGATTGGAAGACACCCGAAACATTTCCTGATTTAACTCAGGCGAAAACCTTAGCGATCGATTTAGAGACCAGAGATCCCAACTTAAAAAAATTAGGATCAGGTTGGCCACGAAATGATGGAGAGATTGTAGGTATCGCAGTCGCAACAGCAGATTTTAAAGGTTACTACCCTATAGCACACGCCCAAGGGGGGAATATGGATAAGAACATGGTCCTAAAATGGCTTAAAAAACAATTACTTAGCGATAATATTAAGTTATTTCACAACGCAACCTATGATGTCGGTTGGTTAAGATCTTATGGTTTTAAAATTAATGGCCGTATTATAGATACGATGATCGCTGGAGCTTTAATTGATGAGAATAAATTTTCATACGCACTTAATCCACTAGCCAAAGAATATTTAGGAAAGTTAAAAGCAGAAACAGAATTAAATGAACGTGCAGCAGAGTGGGGTGTCGATGCAAAAGCAGAACTTTGGAGATTACCTGCGCAGTACGTAGGATTTTACGCAGAACAAGATGCACAACTGACCTGGGAGTTATGGCAAAGATTTCAGCATGAGATTAACAAACAATCTTTAAATGATATTTTTGAAGTTGAAATGGATTTGTTACCTATCTTAATCGAAATGAGAGAGAAAGGTGTAGCCGTAGATCTTGAAGGTGCAGAGGCATTAAAGAAAGAGTTTATCGAAAGAGAGAAACAGGAATTAGCTAAAATTAAAAAGCTAACGAACATTGACGTGGACATTTGGGCTGCTAGGAGCGTAGCCCAGGCGTTTGATCGTAAAGGTATTGAATATCCTAAGACAGAAAAGACGGGAGAACCTAGCTTCACCGCTAACTGGCTCCAGAACTGTAACCATGAGCTTGCAGGACATATCCGACAGGCACGTGAATTATCAAAGTTTCATTCAACATTTATTGATTCTATTTTAAAACACCAACATAAAGGCAGAATACACTCAGAAATATTTCAGCTTAGAGGTAATGGTGGTGGTACGGTATCTGGAAGACTAAGTTACGGTAATCCTAACTTACAACAAATACCTGCACGTAACAAAGAATTTGGTCCACGAATTCGATCCTTATTTTTACCTGATAAAGAACACTGGGGCAGTTTTGATTACTCACAACAAGAACCAAGATTAGTAGTTCACTTCTCATCACTCGTTGAAGGAGGTTATCCTGGAGTTGATCAATTGATTAAAGCTTATGAAAGTGAAGATGCGGACTTCCACCAGACCGTTGCAGAAATGGCAAACATACCAAGGTCACAAGCTAAAACAATTAACCTGGGTTTGTTTTATGGTATGGGAACGAATAAATTATCACGCGAACTAGGAATACCCAAAGAAGATGCGCAAGAAATTATACAAAGATATAACCAGAAAGTACCGTTTGTTAAAAAACTGGCTGAAAAAGTTATGCAAACCGCTGATGCACGGGGTCACATTTATACACTTTTAGGTAGACAATGCAGGTTTAATTTATGGGAGCCGAATACATTTGGACTCAATAAACCTATGCGAGAAGAAGATGCCATTGCACAATTTGGTCGAAAAAACATTAAACGTGCCATGACATACAAAGCTTTAAATAGACTTATTCAAGGATCCGCAGCTGACCAGGTCAAAAAAGCAATGGTTGATTGTTACAAAGAGGGTTTTTTACCGTTAATTCAAATACATGATGAATTATGTTTTTCTGTATCAAGTGATGAAGAAATTAAAAAAATTAAGAAAATTATGGAGACTTGTGTTACAATGAGTGTTCCTTCCAAGGTTGATTGTGAGATCGGACCCAACTGGGGGAAAACGGAGTTGAAGCAAGTCAATGACAAGTAAAGAAATCAATTTAGGTATTTGTCCAGAGTGTAAAGACTACACGCACTTTCATATTTTAAAACACCTTAAAACAAAATGTTCACTGATGATTTGTGAAATGTGTAAAAAAGAAATTGTACAATATGTAAATGGCCGTGTTCATTATGAAAAACTTGATAGCAGTTTTTTTAGAGGTATGGATATTGGTTATGATAAATATGAAGAAGAGGATAATTAGAGCGAAAGATATCCTGTAAGGAAAAACACTTTTTCCATTTTTTTCAAAAAAACCCTAATTAACTTGCAAAAATATGATTTTCGCCGTCTCTAATATTTTTAGGACTTTCTTGATTTCTTAGGATCAGTCTGATGGTTGTTTTGATCTGATCACCAAGATGAGACATTTCAGGTGTAACCACGCCGCCATTTTTTAAAAACAATTCATTCCATCTTGATTCGAAATGAATTTTTCTAGCGAACAACACCATGTTGTCATTAGCCATTGTTTATCTCCTCAATAAACAGATAAAGCCGATCTTTTCGATACACATCTTCTTTAGAGGTCTGTGTCTGACCCGACTTTATCAAGTTGTGAAAACGCTGCCAGGCTTGGTCCTCGGTGTCCGCTTTAACATCTTTCTTATGGTAAACACCAAGAAATCTTGCGTGACATACAAACGTTTTCATATCAAATTATATACCAAATATGGGATAAAATACAATAGTTGACTTTTTTCAGATTTATCCTATATACATGGGATAACGAAAGGGAGGCAATATGCCAGAACAAAAACTAAAAAGACCGCCAACGCCCTCACCAACGATGAGTGCAGAGGCAACCGTACAGCTAGTGGATTGGTTAGATGAATTACAAAATATGACTCAATCGATGGCTAAAAAAATGATTCAAATGAGAGGAGAACTAACTCAACTCACTTTGATTGTCAAACAACTCAACGAAAAGGTAGACCAAAATGAAGAAACAAAACACTAAAACGTTATTAATGCGTATCCAAGACAACAAGGATACCGTTGATATGTGGGAGATCGCAATTCAAGATTATTTTAATTTTGGTAAAGATCTATTAGCTGAATATATCGCAAAATATCCAGAACTTAGACAAGAGTTTATGGACAAAAGAAAAATAAGACCAGGCAGGTATCGACCAAGTGATGACAGGCCTTGTTTAATTCAGTTTACAGACGGAGAGTTTTTTAAAGACTCGTTAGAGAGAACTAAAAACGATCGTCTTTCTCAAAAACTGATGGAAGCAACCACGCCAGATACTAAACTCAAACAAATGATGGAGGAAAGATGGTACGAAACAGCGGTGTAAATAAAACGTTTGAGGAGATTCAATCTTATTTTGATAAAATTAGAAATGAGATTGATAAGGCCCAAATGAGTGTAGAGCAAATGGTTTTTAATACAGAACATGAAAAAGAAAGATTAGAAGCGGATCTACAACAAGGTTTTTATTTTGACGGTAAACAATCTTGGGAACTGTATAAAAAAGAACCCAACGGCACGATGAAACGTAAGAGGATAAATCTCAATGACCGAAAAAAATAAATGTTATCTTATTGTAGAAATTGAGGCGGATCGTCAATTTAAAACTCCAATTGAGTTTGAAGATGTTACCATCATTGTTCCAGGCGTTAGCCAGGCAAAGATTGTAGACGTTTCGCCTTTTTATCCAATCATCCCTTATGAGAGGAGAGCGCTATGAAGACCATGAAATTTACCATGGAAGACGTAGAGGCAGCACATTCACTTAAACCTTATTTACCTAAAGAACGATTTATTAAATTTTTTGGGTTTTTAAATTTTAAAATACATAAAGGTTGGTCGGGTGAAAAAATAGCAAAACTAATCGAGATCGCCGTTGAAGGCAAAGGCGATCTTGCAATGTCAATAAAGGAGAAAAAATGAAAAAAATAATAATTGCACTTACCGCTTTACTATTAGTTGGCTGTGCTAACAATCCACAAGAAAAAGATAGTTATAAAATCTTATGGGGGAAACGGTGCACTGAAAACGGTAACCAATTTAGTTATGTGTGGATCCATACTGTGTATGGGCCAGACCAAGTAAGAAAGGAGTTCTGTCAATGAACGCAATCATGCAATACTTAATACAAAAGATGAAAGCCAAGAAAGAACACTGGGAAAAAGATGATGAACATACTTTTATCATTTATCTTGGCTTCGCAGCTGTGATTGTTTGTGCCATTATCATGATCGTTGGATCTGGATATGGAAACTAAAACACATTCACAAAAAGGTGTGCCTAAACCCGCCTTTCAACCCTTCGATCAAATCTGTAAAGCAGAATTTAAACATATTATTGAAGGGCTTGAACAGATTGATTGGCCAGCGTGGAACTCAACGATTAAAGATTATATCTTTTTGTTGAAGACCCATATTAAAAATAAAGATTTTGATAAACCGACCGCAAAAAAATTTATCAGGCGTATGGATTTGTTTTTATCTTTATACAAATCAATCACAGGCGGTGATTTGAAGATGACTCGATTACCTGGAGAAGTATTGATCCATGAAGGAGTTAGAAAATTAAATAAAGCAATACATAGAATGGAGAGGGACAATGGACATAACAAGGTGGAAGTCAGTCGCCGTAAAAAAATCTGTCCATGAAGCTATTTTAGCTTTATGCGGTAAATACATGGGACCTGGAACTTATATTGAAAAACTTGTCGATGATCAGATTGAATATGAGGCAGACAAAAATGGAATAAGCGCTGATCAATGGCGCAGAAAACATGTCAAAACCAAACAAATAAAGGTTAAAAAGCGTAAACGATCTTGACATTACACGAATAAATCACTATTCGTGTAACTGGTGCTTAATCGACGTTTCTTTTTGATTCGTGCTTCCCTATATATCCCTTGATTAGGCACCAGTAATCTTATAATTCTCAAATATGTTCAGACTGGAGCTAGATGAACATGAAGCGTATAACCTTACGCCTGAAAAAAAGCTGTGGAGAGCAGTTTTGTCTATGGCGTTTATTGATGCTTTATGTCAACATGAAGGACGCGTGAGTGCGATTTTAAAGACCAAAGCTCATCGGTGGTTTATCGATGGGGGTAAGGACTTTGATGATGTATGTCATTTAGCGGGCTTTACAGGCTCATACGTGCGTCGGAAGTATGAAGAGCTCTTAAAGGGTCGCGCCGTTAAATTTAGCCCTACCCAGGCCCGTATAATCGGTAAATATTGGGCAGACTTAACAAGGAAGAATAAAAAATAACGTTACACGGTCAATTCGTGTAATGGATTGGGTACTGATCGTCATAGGTCAGTACCCGAGCAGGCTAGATCAGGTACTGATCGTTATAGGTCAATACCCTTGAAATTTCCGCGAAGCCACGTTATATTGTTGCAAAGCAATATAACTAAGGAGTTAAAAATGTTTCCATCATACACACAAGTAAAAGAATTTTGGACTAACTACACAGCTAATGTTCAAAAATTCTGGGAAGACTTCTACAAAGATCTTTCGAAAAAAAATTAATGACATTTGGTGATGATCCCTTTGGGCATAATAAAAAACTCAGAGGGGTTAAACCATTAGAATTTGTTATTGTTTTTCTTACAGTTTGGTACATTTTCAGTCACGTGTTTTAAACCACTGAATTTTATAAATTTATTTTGCAATCCTTGCCCTATCTAATTAGTTACGTACTGTTGTATACATCAGCTTAACAACAGGAGGAACTATGGCAGACAAATCCCTAAAAGACTTAGTAAAAGAAGCTGTAGAAGAGTTAATCCAAGACGGCACAATCGTTATCGAAGACGGCGAAGGTAATAAAATTGATGATTTATCTTTAGGTTTTAACGTTAACGAGGACGAGGATTTTGACGACGAAGACAGCGAAGAGGATGAAGAAGATTCGTCAGAAGATGACGAAGAAGAAGACGAGTAAAATACTCAGATACTATAAACTTCAAGAAAATTTAAAGGCCCAGAGAGAGGTTTAAACTTTCTGGGCCCAAGAAAAACCAACAATTATTAATTGTCAATTTTAACTACATCCACATTGATATAGTTATTTTTACACAACATTTTTGTAACAAACCCTTGCAATATTTCAAGAAATTATTAAATTAAACCTGTATCAATTGTTTCATATTGTTACTTTTTGTTTGAGGAAACCCCAGTATGCATACCCGCTGCTGGGGTTTTTTAATTGTGCGTTGCAATGAAATTTACGCCCTATATAAGATATATTTACCTAAAAGTACTTTTATAAAAAAATATCTTAAAACAAGTGTACTAGTGTACTTTTAGTCTATTATTGTTATATACCAACGATAATAGCAGTACACTAGTAGTGTACTAGTAGTGTACCTAGTGTACTCTATTGGCATATGTTCTTACTGACCAGACTACCTTTTTCTGGTAAAGTATGTTATTTACTTAAAAATATCTTATTAGGAGGTGAAATTTCAAATGGTGGTACCATTACTAGCGAGAAGATTTGTGAAATATGCACTTAGAAATATTGCACCTGGAACAAGCAAGGCGCAAAAAAATTTAGGTGTTAAGTCTCAACTGAAAAGTGTAAGTAAAAAATACGAAGCCAAAGCTTCGCAAGCTTATATTGAAAAGAAACCTGCAAGAGATAAAGCTATGCTGCAGATGGCAGACAAAATTCAAAAAGATATCTCAACATTGTTTGGTAAAAAATAATGACTTACTTGTTAAAAGGTAGAACTAAACAACGAGAGCTTAAATCATTTTCTGATTTGACTCCAAAAGAAAAAAAGTTTGCAGAGCTTTACGTAGAGAATTGGGGTCAGATGAAAAAACAGGAGATAGCAGTATTAGCGGGTTATCCTGAAAAGTCAGCGAGCAATAGAGCATCAAGATTAACTAATGCAGACAGAGCTCCACATGTCGTAAAGTATATAGAATTTTTATACAACAAAGAAAAAAAGAAATACAAAGACGATCTCATCCATTACAAGAATTATGACCGACTCATCAAGGGCGCAGAGAACAAAGGACAGTTTGCTGCTGCAATCAATGCTGAATACCACAAAGGTCAGGCTGCTGGTTTTTATGAAAAAAATATAAACTTAAAAACTACCAACCTGGAGGGCATGTCACGTGATGAGCTTGAAAAAAGGCTTGGGGAGCTTGAGAAAAAAATCTCAACCAACCAGCCGATCATTGAAGCAACAATCGTTGAGGAAACGAGCACTAGAGATAGCTAAGACTGATTTTTGGAAAGCCTTCCACATGGTTCATGGATTGAAGGATGCAAAAATGTCTATTGGCATAGTTGCAATTAAAACAGATGAAAAAGATTAAAGTCGGTTACTCCGATGTTAAGATTGAATACATTAGCAAAGCTGAAGATAATAAATGGGTCAGAGACCATCATGGTGAGTTCGTTCCAGAGACAAGTGTAATTAAACTTGCAAAAGACCAGCGTCCAAGTGAGGAGCTTAACACTCTCATTCATGAAATTTTACATGCGATAACCTATATTTATGGTCTAAACAACGATGCTGGACCGCTCAAAAAAACCCAAGTTGAAGAGCAAGTGGTTGCTGTAATGGCTAACGGACTACAACAAATAATACGTGACAATCCAAAGTTCTTGGCTTATGTAAATAAGCAACTAGGAGCTGATAAAATTGCCAATCAAACCAGAGAGAAAACTGTACTTGGACTTAAGAAAGTCGCTAGAAAAACACAGAAGAAATCTACATTTAGTAAGAATAGAAAACCTCGTAGGTCAGGGCGTTCCTGATCTTCATTGCACCTATTACTGCACTTCATTCTGGCTTGAACTTAAGGTTTCAGATGCCAAAAAACCGCCTTTATCTAAGTTCCAATTGGCATGGCATATGCAACAACATGATGCTGGTGGATCTAGTTGGATCTTGCAAAGAACCCAGAAGGAACAACTGTTGAAACTTTTCGTAGGCTCTGGGGTGCGCAACCTTCCCGCTTGGGTTCCCGTTCTTGAACTTCCCGTTCCCACTTCCCGTTCCCGTTCCCGTTTCGATAAAAATGTTTATGAAGAAATATTTAACTTCATTAGAGAACGCCAAACCAGGAAGTTTGATTAAGGCAGAAATGTGACAATCCACAGACCGATAAATTTTTTTTCTTTGTTGCCATAATTTCGCCACAATTGTTTTGTATTATGTTTTCATAACAACAAACAAGGAGTAACAAATGAAAACAGAGACAAAAATAAATGCTTACGAAATAGACGAAAAAAGAGTCGAAGCAGTAAGAGAACTTATCTGGAAGCTTTACAATGAAATTAGGGAAATAAGAGGCACTAAAAAAACTCTTCCTATTTTTGGTGTGGAGATGACTTTCATGGAACTTGGTGTTTTTGCCAATGGCATGAGAAAAAAGATTGAGGTTGAAAAGGAGTAATTCCCGTTGGATCTCCCGTGGGGTTTCCCACGGGGGTTTCCCGTGTTCCCGCTTCCCGTTATGTTTTCATTTTTATTTTATTTATATCCTTTACTCTGTATTGGCGTGATGTTGTTTATTTTTTACAAAATTATTTTTGATAAAAAAATTTTTTAATCACGCCATAATGTTGCCATAATTTGTTGTTATGTCTTACCTATGATTAAGTTTTGCAAGAAATACATGAACATGACTTCAATCATAGGTGATACAGCAATCCTATTGGGTAAGCGAACTGAACAGTACTATGACCCAGTTAAAATGCTAAGCAAGGGTTCTGGTATTTAATCCTTGTAAAATACGAAGATATACTAGGCGTTAATGGGTTGTCGTCTTTGCCAATCAACCCAGCAACTAAACTTAACAAGGAGTAAAATATGAACCAAGAAGAAAAAATATTTGCAAAGCATTTACCTGACTTTGTAAGTAAAAAAGTAGAGCTTAAGGAAGCAAGTAGACAATTTAAAGAAGCTCTTGACAAAATCGCCAAAGAGTTTGGGCATGATCCAAAGTGGGAAACCTATGTTCAAGATTATAAAAAGTGGGGCGGAAACTTTGAAGGCGACATGGTTGGATATGAAGCTTGTCCTATTCATGACT
>CAJWGK010000047.1 GCA_913030895.1 uncultured Flavobacteriaceae bacterium
TCTTCCGTTTCACCAGAGCGGTGGGACATCACAGAAGTGTAACCAGCTCTGTGCGCCATCTCAACTGCTGCAATGGTCTCAGACAACGTACCAATCTGATTAACCTTTATTAATATAGAATTAGCAATGCCTTCTTTAATTCCTCTAGATAGTCGGGTTACATTAGTTACAAAAAGATCGTCGCCAACCAATTGAACTTTATCTCCCGCCTTCTCGGTAAGAAGTTTCCACCCCTCCCAATCGTTTTCATCCATTCCATCTTCAATAGAAATGATAGGATATTTTTTACTTAAGTCAGCTAAATATTGAGCTTGTTCCTCTGAATTTCTTTTGACCCCTTTATCTCCTTCAAACTTGGTATAGTCATAAATACCATCTACATAAAACTCAGCGGCAGCACAATCCAGCGCAATTTTCACCTCTGACCCAGCTTTGTAACCAGCATTATCAATGGCTTTTAAAATTGTTTCTAGTGCATCTTCAGTTCCATCTAATGTTGGAGCAAAACCTCCCTCATCCCCGACGGCAGTACTTAGACCTCTACTGTGAAGTACTTTTTTCAAGTGATGAAATATCTCAGAACCCATTTTCATCGCATGGGAAAAACTTTCAGCTCCTATGGGCATCACCATAAATTCCTGAAATGCAATGGGTGCATCAGAATGAGATCCCCCATTGATAATATTCATCATTGGGACTGGTAGAGTATGTGCACTTACTCCGCCGACATAGCGATATAGTGGAAGCCCGAGCTCGTTGGCAGCAGCTTTGGCTGCAGCAAGAGAAATCCCGAGAATTGCGTTAGCCCCTAATTTAGATTTGTTGGGCGTACCATCCAAATCGATCATGATCTGGTCGATTTTATTCTGATCAAATACAGACATTCCTATAAGTTCCTCTGCTAGCGTTTCGTTTACATTTTTAACGGCAGTAAAAACCGCTTTTCCCATGTAGTCATCTCCACCATCTCTCAATTCCACTGCTTCGTGTTCCCCTGTGGAAGCACCAGATGGTACAGCAGCACGACCCAATACACCGTTTTCTGTGATTACGTCTACCTCAACTGTAGGATTACCTCTGGAATCAAAAATTTGCCGTGCATGGACTTCGATAATTACGCTCATTTATATTTAAATTAAATTGGTTGAACTTGTTTGGAAGAATGGTTTTTTATGTTTTGGTAAAACTCGTCGAAAAGATAAATGGTATCATTCGGCCCAGGTCCCGCTTCGGGGTGGTACTGTACAGAAAAACAATTTTTATTTTTCATTTTAAGACCTGCGACGGTTTGATCGTTTAAGTGTATATGGCTTATTTCAAACTCTTTATTGAACTCCGCTACAGCTTTATCAACAGCAAATCCGTGATTTTGCGAAGTGATTTCCCCCTTACCAGTATCTAGATTGATGACAGGGTGATTTATCCCTCTGTGTCCATTAAACATTTTGTAAGTTGGAATTCCATTTGCCAAAGCTATAATTTGGTGACCTAAACAGATCCCAAAAAGAGGTAAATTGTTTTTAATGATTTCTCTAGCCAGGTCTTGTGCATGATGCAAAGGATCTGGATCTCCAGGACCATTGGAAATAAAAAATCCATCAGGTTCCCATTTTTGCATTTCCTCAAAACTCGTGTCATAGGGAAAAACTTTAACATAAATATTCCTTTCAGACAGATGTCTTAAAATGTTTGTTTTTATTCCCAAATCAAGTGCAGCAACTTTAAACTCAGCATCTGGACGCCCAACAAAATAGGGTTCTTTGGTAGATACCTTGGAGGCTAGTTCCAATCCTTCCATGCTTGGCATTTCAGAGAGTTCTTTAATCAATTCCTCCTCTCGGTCTATATCTGTAGAAATAACAGCATTCATTGCGCCATTTTCTCTGATGTAATTTACCAAAGCTCGGGTATCCACATCTGATATACCGAAGAGATCATTGACGTTAAAATAATTTTCAAGAGAAGCATCAGCCAATGGACGAGAGAATTCGTAACTGAAGTTTTTACAAATTAAACCAGCAATTTTGATGCCATCGGATTGTGCATCATCCTTGAAAACTCCATAATTACCAATGTGCGCATTGGTGGTAACCATCAATTGTCCGAAATAGGAAGGGTCAGTAAAAATTTCTTGGTAACCAGTCATTCCAGTATTGAAACATATTTCTCCAAAACTGGTGCCATCTGGACCTATAGATTTGCCGAAAAACTTAGTACCATCGGCTAAAATTAAGATTGCTTTTTTTCGTGTTTTGTAAGACATATGTTGATCACAAAATAACATAAAAAAAAGGATAAACTAAATAGCTTATCCTTTATTATAAGTTTAAATTATCAACAACCGAGTCTGTTAGGCATCATCTTCTTTTTCAGACTCAGTTGCAGTATTATCTTTAGTTTTTTCAGCCTTGGGCTGGGGAGCTTCTGGAGTCACAGCTGGAGTTTCTTCAACTACAGTCTCTGGTGCTTGATCTTCAACCACTTCAGCAACTACAGTTCCAGTCTCGGGAGCCTCAGTTTCAGCAGAAGTACTCTTTTTTCTAGCACGACTTCTTCTTGTAGTTTTCTTTGCCTCAGCTTTTTCAGCGTTGTAGACTTCATTAAAATCTACTAACTCAATCATTGCCATGGAAGCATTGTCTCCCAGACGATTTCCCATCTTAATTACTCGCGTGTAACCACCGGGACGGTCGCCTACTTTCTGAGCGACATCCCTAAAAAGTGTTGCTACAGCATATTTATTTCTCAAGGCACTAAAAACAAGACGTCGATTGTGCGTAGTATCACTTTTAGACTTTGTAATCAAAGGCTCGACAAATTGTTTGAGCGCTTTGGCCTTTGCCACAGTCGTATTGATCCGCTTGTGTTCAATTAATGAAGAAGCCATATTGGCCAACATTGACTTTCTGTGGGCCACTTTTCGACCCAAGTGATTGACTTTTTTTCCGTGTTTCATCAGTTCAAAATCTTTGGACTTTTAGTCCTTATCCAATTTGTATTTGGTTAAATCCATACCGAAAGACAGTCCTTTTAATACCACCAACTCCTCTAGTTCAGTAAGTGATTTTTTTCCAAAGTTTCTGAATTTCATCAAATCGTTTTTGTTATAAGAGACCAAATCTCCCAGGGTATCAACTTCAGCCGCCTTTAGACAGTTTAATGCCCTAACAGACAAGTCCATATCGATTAATTTGGTTTTTAGCAGCTGACGCATATGAAGTGATTCTTCATCATAAGTTTCGGCTTGTGCGATTTCATCTGCTTCAAGTGTTATTCGCTCATCAGAGAACAACAAGAAGTGGTGAATTAAAGTTTTTGCTGCCTCCGTAAGTGCATCTTTGGGATGAATAGAACCATCTGTGATAATTTCAAAAACCAGCTTTTCATAGTCTGTTTTTTGTTCCACACGATAGTTTTCAATGCTGTATTTAACATTCTTGACTGGAGTAAAAATAGAATCAATTGCGATAACTCCAAATGGAGAATTAGATTTCTTATTTTCCTCAGCAGGTACATAACCTCTACCCTTTTCAATGGTAACCTCCATGCTCAACTGAACACCTTTTTCAAGGTTACAAATTACCAAATCAGGGTTTAATACTTGAAAGCCCGAAATAAACTTTTGAAAATCGGCAGCCTTAAGCTGATCTTGACCTCCAACTACGACGGTAACTTTTTCTTCTTCTACGTCCTCAATTTGACGTTTGAATCTTATTTGTTTTAGGTTGAGAATTATCTCAGTGACATCCTCCACAATTCCAGGAATTGTAGAAAATTCATGTTCAATATTTTCAATTTTCACTGAAGTGATTGCAAATCCCTCAAGAGAGGAAAGCAACACTCTTCTCAGCGCATTACCGACAGTAAGACCATATCCAGGTTCTAACGGGCGAAATTCGAATTTGCCCTCAAACTCAGAGGAATCGATCATGATTACTTTATCGGGTTTTTGGAAGTTTAGTATGGCCATAGTTTTATGCTTGCTGATATTAATTATTTAGAATATAATTCCACGATCAATTGTTCCTTGATGTTTTCTGGAATTTGAATACGTTGGGGGATACTTACAAAGTTCCCCTCATAGGTTGCACTGTTCCAAGTCATCCACTCATAAACAGCACTGTTTGCCTCTAATGAAGCCGAAATGGCTTGCAAAGATTTTGATTTTTCCCTTACTCCGACAGTATCACCAGGATTTAAACTAAAGGAAGGAATGTTAACGATTTTACCATTAACAGTAATGTGTCTGTGAGAAACCAATTGGCGAGCAGCACTTCTGGAAGGAGCGATCCCCAAACGAAATACTACATTGTCCAGTCGAGATTCACATAGTTGAAGTAATACCTCACCGGTAACCCCCTTACTACTACTGGCTTTTTCAAATATATTTCTAAACTGACGCTCTAAAATACCATAGGTATATTTAGCTTTCTGCTTTTCTAACAATTGAATTGCATATTCGGATTTTTTTCCTCTTCTGCGATTGTTCCCGTGTTGTCCGGGAGGATAGTTTCTTTTTTCAAATGCTTTGTCAGGGCCAAAAATGGGCTCTCCGAATTTTCTAGCAATTTTTGATTTTGGACCGGTATATCTTGCCATGATTTGTTTTTAATGTTATGAATTAAGGTCTAATCCTTCGATAACAGGGTTAATAATTATACTCTTCTTCTTTTTGGTGGGCGACAGCCATTATGTGGCAGTGGTGTAACATCCACTATTTCTGTCACTTCGATACCATTATTATGTAGGGTTCTGATAGCAGACTCACGTCCATTCCCAGGCCCTTTAACATATACTTTTACCTTTCTTAAACCAGCTTCAAGAGCGACTTTAGAAACATCTTCAGCAGCTGTCTGAGCCGCATAAGGTGTATTTTTCTTTGAACCTCTAAAACCCATTTTCCCAGCTGAAGACCAAGTAATCACCTCTCCTTTGTTGTTTGTTAAAGAGATAATGATATTGTTAAAAGAGGCATTTATGTGCGCTTCCCCATTGGCTTCAACAATAACTTTGCGTTTTTTCGTGGTAGCTTTTGCCATAATTATATCTTATTATTTAGTTGCTTTCTTCTTGTTGGCAACAGTTTTTCTTTTTCCTTTACGTGTTCTAGAATTGTTCTTAGTACGTTGTCCTCTCAACGGTAATCCAGATCTGTGTCGGATTCCGCGATAGCAACCGATATCCATCAATCGCTTGATATTCAATTGCAGCTCGGAGCGCAGCTCTCCTTCAATTTTAAAATTACCAACAGCCTCACGAATTCTACCTGTTTCGTCATCTGTCCAGTCAACGACTTTAGTGTCTTCATTAACTTTGGCTTCGGCCAAAATCTGCTGAGCACGGCTTCTACCTATTCCGTAGATATAGGTTAAAGCAATTACACCTCTTTTTTGTTTGGGAATGTCTACCCCTGAAATTCTCGCCATAGTTTAACCTTGTCTTTGTTTGAATCGAGGATTCTTTTTGTTAATAACGTACAAACGTCCCTTTCTGCGAACGATTTTGCAGTCCGCACTTCTTTTCTTTAAGGAAGCTCTTACTTTCATTTCTTCTTTTTTAAAATCTATAGGTGATCCTTGCTTTTGACAAATCGTAAGGACTCATTTCTAATTTTACTTTATCGCCAGGTAATAGCTTGATATAATGCAAACGCATTTTACCTGAAATATGAGCAGTTACCACATGACCATTTTCTAGCTCAACTCTAAACATTGCATTGGACAATGCCTCAATGATGGTACCTTCTTGTTCTATCGCTGCTTGTTTTGCCATCTTTATATTGTTCCTGCTCTTCTGTTTCTACTGGTCTTGGACATCAGCCCATCATAGTGACGGTTCAACAAGTATGAATTCACTTGCTGAATCGTGTCGATAGCAACACCAACCATAATCAATAGCGAGGTGCCACCATAAAACAAGGCCCAGCCCTGTTGCATGCCAATTAACTTTACCACTATCGCTGGAAATACAGCTACAGCGGCTAAATATAATGATCCAGGGAAAGTGATATGAGACATTACTGTATCTAAGAATTCAGAAGTTTCATTTCCTGGACGAATACCAGGAACAAAACCGCCACTTCTTTTTAAATCTTCAGACATTTTATTGGTAGGTACGGTAATAGCGGTATAGAAAAAGGTAAAAATAATAATCAATAACGCAAACAATACATTATACCATAAACCGAAAATATCCGAGAAGTTTGTTTGCAACCATTGTCCAACAGAAGAATCTCCAAATGCACCCCCTACATAGGCAGGTGCGAACATTAAAGCCTGCGCAAATATGATCGGCATTACACCAGATGCATTTAATTTTAAAGGAATGTATTGTCTTGACCCAAACACATTTTTTTCGTTAGTTCCTACTGATGTTCTTCTAGCGTATTGCACAGGGATTTGTCTGACGGCCATAACCAAGAGAACACTTAATAGAATAATAACTACCCATAAAACCAATTCAATAG
Organism: uncultured Flavobacteriaceae bacterium; assembly: GCA_913030895.1. Classification (GTDB taxonomy): domain Bacteria; phylum Bacteroidota; class Bacteroidia; order Flavobacteriales; family Flavobacteriaceae; genus UBA8316. The sequence goes on from CAJWGK010000047.1 coordinate 6,467, forward strand.
AAATCATCATAAGACCACCGTTATTCTCAGAAACACGAGAAACGAACTCTTGAGTGAATGAGAGTGGTAGATTTGCGATAATTCCAACCATTATCAGTAGAGAAATTCCATTTCCAATTCCTTTATCCGTTATTTTTTCCCCGAGCCACATCGCAAAAATAGTTCCCGTTACTAAAATGATAACTGATGAAAACATAAAAAGCGGTCCACGACCTAAGATAAAAGCACTATCTGGTACCCCTAGGGCAGATAGTCCATAAAGGTAGGCGGGGGCTTGAACAACACAAATCAATATGGTCAACCATCTTGTGATTTGAGTTCTTTTTTTATTGCCACTTTCACCTTCTTTCTGCAACTTTTGAAGGTAAGGCACTGCAATTCCCATTAATTGTACAACAATAGAGGCAGAAATGTAAGGCATAATACCTAAGGCAAAAACAGATGCATTTGCAAAAGCACCACCTGTAAAGGCATTTAGAATACCTAAAAGTCCACCACCATCTGTTCTATTTGAAAGTTCGGCCAGTTGCACGGAATCTATTCCAGGTAAAACCACTTGAGCTCCTAAACGATATACCAACAAAAGGGTGAGGGTGGTTAAAATACGGCCACGCAACTCCTGAATGTTGTAAATGTTTAATATGGTCTCAATAAACTTTTTCATCTTTTTGGGTTATATTGTTACAGCTTCCCCCCCAGCTGCTTCGATAGCGGCTTTTGCTGATGCTGAAAACTTATGGGCAGAAACTTTTAGAGGGGCTTCTATTTTTCCTCTGCCTAATATTTTTACCAATTCGTTTTTTCCGGCCAAACGTAATTCGACCAGTTTATCGAACGTAACTTCTTTCTTAACTTTCTTTTCTTCAGTCAAACGCTGAAGGGTATCCAAATTGATACCTTTATAAGCTACTCTATTGATGTTTTTAAAACCAAATTTGGGAACGCGACGTTGCAAAGGCATCTGTCCTCCTTCAAATCCGATTTTTTTAGAATATCCAGAACGAGATTTAGCTCCTTTATGACCTCTAGTGGCTGTTCCGCCTTTTCCTGTTCCTTCACCTCTTCCGACGCGTTTGCCGGCATTTGGAGTTGAGCCCTCCGCTGGTTTTAAATTATGTAAACTCATCTTTATGCTTCTGTGGTTTTAACCAAATGTTTTACTTTGTTGATCATACCGATAATATTGGGTGTATCCTCATGGATTACTTCTTTCCCAATGCCTCTTAGTCCCAATGCCTCAAGCGTTCTTTTTTGAGACTGCATTTTTTTAATGCTACTTTTGACTTGTGTTACTTTAATCTTGGCCATGATCTTTATTATTATCCGTTAAAAACTTTTTCTAAACTCACACCTCTTTGTTTGGCGATAGTTTGAGGGCTTCTAAGCTGTAAAAGTGCATCAAAAGTTGCTTTTACCACATTGTGTGGGTTGGAAGAACCTTGTGATTTAGACAATACATTGTGTACTCCTACTGCTTCCAATACGGCACGAACGGCACCACCAGCAATAACTCCAGTACCTTCAGATGCAGGCTTTAAAAAAACCTTAGCACCGCCAAATTTTCCTTTTTGTTCATGTGGTAAAGTCCCTTTAGAGATTGGAATACGAACTAAGTTTTTCTTCGCATCCTCAACTGCTTTGGCAATCGCCTCAGAAACCTCTTTTGACTTTCCTAAACCTTGACCCACAACGCCGTTCTCGTCACCGACAACAACAATGGCGGAAAAACCAAAAGCACGACCTCCTTTAGTAACCTTAGTTACCCTTTGAACTCCTACCAAGCGGTCTTTAAGATCTAGACCTGCTGGTTTTACCAATTCAACATTTTTATAATCTTGATACATATTTTTTAATTAAAAATTCAAACCTGCTTCTCTTGCACCTTCAGCAAGTGATTTTACTCTTCCGTGATATAAATAACCACTGCGATCAAAACTGATGGTCTTAACGCCTGCTTTGACAGCACGATCTCCAACAAGTTTCCCAACCATTTGGGCTTCAGTAATTTTATTTTCCGATTTAGCCTCTACTATTTCTTTTTCGCGTGAAGAAGCAGCAGCTATTGTTTTGCCATTCACGTCGTCAATGACTTGGGCATAAATCTCCTTATTACTTCGGTAAACAGACAAACGAGGTTGTTCCGCAGTACCGGTAATTGTTTTTCTGATTCTTAAATGAATCCTGTTTCTTCTGGCGGCTTTTGTTAGTCCCATTGTTATTATGCTGATTTACCTGCTTTTCTTCTTATTTGTTCTCCAATAAACCTAACCCCTTTTCCTTTGTATGGTTCAGGTTTTCTAAATGATCTAATTTTTGCGGCTACATACCCGAGTAACTGCTTGTCATGTGAGGAAAGTTTCACAATTGGATTTTTCCCCTTTTCAGAGACGGTTTCAACCTTGACTTCTGGAGCAATATCAAAAAGGATATTGTGGGAAAAACCCAAAGCAAGGTCTAATTTTTGCCCTTGATTACTTGCACGATAGCCAACTCCCACTAATTCTAGTTCTTTAGTGAAACCTTTGGAAACACCTTCAATCATGTTGTTGACCAATGCGCGATACAAACCGTGTTTGGCGCGGTGATCTTTAGAATCAGACGGACGTTTTACTGTCAAAACACTGTCTTCTAAGCTGAAGGTCACAATATCATATGCTTGAGTCAATTCACCCAATTTTCCCTTAACAGTAATACTGTTCGCTTGGATGTCTATGTTGACACCTTCTGGAATACTAATTGGATTGTTACCTATTCTTGACATTTTTCTTTTTTTTTACTTCAATATTAATATACATAGCATAGCAACTCTCCACCTACATGTTGTGATGAAGCCTGCTTTCCAGTCATTACACCCTTAGAAGTCGAAACGATTGAGATACCCAACCCATTCAATATCCTTGGATAGCTGTCTGCTGAAGCATACTTCCGTAAACCGGGAGTACTGATTCTTTGTATTTTCTTAATTACAGGTTCTTTGGTGATTTTGTCATACTTCAATGCAATCTTGATGTTACCCTGATGATTTGAAGTTTCTTCAAACTTATAACTCAGTATATAACCTTGATCATAAAGTATCTTAGTCATCTCTTTTTTCAAATTAGACGCTGGAATATCCACCACCTTGTGACCGGCAGCGTTGGCGTTTCTAATTCGGGTTAAATAATCTGCAATAGGATCTGTAAACATACTTATCTTAATTTTTTTACCAGCTGGCTTTTGTTACCCCGGGGATTAAACCTTTATTGGCCATTTCACGGAAGGTTACCCTTGAAATACCAAACTGACGAATGTAACCTTTAGGACGACCCGTCAACTTACAACGATTATGCATTCTGACCGGAGAGGCATTACGAGGTAATTTTTGAAGCGCATCGTAATCTCCTGCTTCCTTAAGGGCCTTTCTTTTGGCAGCGTATTTTGCAACTGTTTTAGCTCTTTTTACTTCGCGAGCTTTCATTGATTCTTTAGCCATCGTTAACTCTTTTTAAAGGGTAATCCCAATTCACTTAATAATGATTTTGCTTCTTTGTCTGTTTTTGCCGACGTAATAAAGGAAATATCCATGCCCGATATTTTATTGACTTTGTCAATATCAATTTCAGGGAAAATAATTTGCTCCGTGACGCCAAGGTTATAATTACCTCTTCCGTCAAAACCGTTAGCTTTTACGCCTTGAAAATCTCTTACGCGAGGGAGTGCAACGGTGACCAGTCGATCTAGAAATTCGTACATACGCTCTCCTCTGAGGGTAACTTTTGCCCCGATGGGCATTCCCTTTCTAAGTTTAAAAGCTGCAACATCCTTTTTGGAAATTGTTGCAATCGCTTTCTGACCAGAAATATTAGTCAACTCATCAAGAGCATAATCAATGAGTTTTTTATCGGCTACAGCAGCACCTACACCTCTACTAATAACAATCTTTTGAAGTTTAGGAACTTCCATGATATTATTGTAACCAAACTCTTCTTTAAGAGCAGCAACTATGCGCTCATTGTATTCTTTTTTAAGTCTCGCTTGATAACTCATTATACTACTTCGTTATTTTTTTTAGCAAAACGAACCTTATTTCCATCTTCCATTTTATATCCTACTCTAGAGGCTTGTCCCTCAGCAGTGGTTAATGAAAGGTTAGAAATATGAATCGGTGCTTCTTTTTCTATTATACCTCCTTGCGGATTTTGTGCACTTGGCTTGGCGTGTTTTTTTATCAAATTAACACCCTCAACGACTGCTTTATTTTCATCGCGAAGTATCTTGACTACTTTACCCTCAGAACCTTTGTGTTCTCCGGAAATGACCAATACCTTATCGTCTTTTTTAATTTTTATCTTACCCATAATTAAGGATTATAACACCTCTGGTGCTAGTGATACGATCTTCATAAATTGTTTGTCACGCAACTCACGCGCTACAGGTCCAAAAACACGTGTGCCTCTCATTTCTCCTGTTGGATTCAACAATACACAAGCGTTATCGTCAAATCTGATGTAGGAACCATCAGCTCTTCTGACTTCTTTTGTGGTTCTAACCACTACAGCCTGAGATACTTGTCCTTTTTTTACTGACCCAGAAGGAGAAGCTTCTTTAACAGATACCACAATCTTGTCGCCCAAAGAAGCGTAACGTCTTTTAGTACCACCCAGTACTCTGATGGTTAGTACTTCTTTTGCTCCTGTATTATCAGCAACCGTTAATCTTGACTCTTGTTGTAACATGATTACTTAGCTCTTTCTATTATTTCAATCAAACGCCAGCACTTTGATTTACTCATCGGGCGCGTTTCCATTATTTTTACAGTGTCACCAACGTTACAATCGTTTTTGTCATCGTGAGCGACATATTTTTTTGTTTTTAAAACGAACTTACCGTACATGGGGTGCTTAACCCTTTTAACTTCGGCAACCACAATGGACTTTTCCATCATATTACTGGTTACAACCCCGATCCGTTCTTTTCTCAAATTTCTTTTTTCCATTGCTTATGCGATAATTTCTTTTTGCTTCGCAGTGATTGCCGTTAACAATCTTGAAACTGTTCTTCTAACTATTTTAATCTGCAATGGATTTTCAAGTGGACTTACCGCATGGTTCATCTTCAAATCCGAAAGCTGTTTTTGGTGCTCGGCCAACTTGTCCTGCAAATCTTCTAGGGATAATTTTTCTATTTCTGATGCTTTCATTTAATCTAATAATTAGGCTTGAAAATCTCTAGCGATGATAAACTTAGTTCTTACAGGCAATTTTTGAGCGGCCAATCTCAATGCCTCCTTGGCTATATCCATTGGTACGCCAGCGATTTCAAACATGATTCGACCAGGTTTTACAACGGCCACAAAATATTCTGGTGCTCCTTTACCTTTACCCATCCTAACCTCAAGAGGTTTTTTTGTAATGGGCTTATCTGGGAAAATTTTAATCCAAAGCTGGCCCTCCCTTTTCATGTATCGGGTAGCTGCAATCCTTGCCGCTTCTATCTGTCTTGAAGTAATAAACTTTGAATCCAAAGACTTGATGCCAAACATCCCATTGGACAGCTGGTTTCCTCTTTGAGAAATCCCCTTCATGCGACCTTTTTGCGCTTTTCGGAATTTGGTTCTTTTAGGTTGTAACATTTTACCTATCTATTATTATTGTTTCTTCTTCTTTGTTGACGTCCTTGACCGCCAGCCTTATTTCCACCACCACCGGACTTTTTAGACATTCCTACTAGTGGAGACAACTCTCTTTTACCAAATACCTCTCCCTTCATTATCCATACTTTTATTCCCAAACGACCGTAGGTAGTGTGAGCTTCAACCAGCGCATAGTCAATGTCTGCTCTAAAAGTAGACAATGGAATACGCCCTTCTTTGTAGGATTCAGATCTCGCCATTTCCGCACCATTCAATCTTCCAGAAATCTGAATTTTAATCCCTTCAGCATTCATCCTAATGGATGCAGCAATAGCCATTTTTATGGCACGTCTGTAGGAAATTCTACTTTCGATTTGTCGTGCTACACTGGCAGCAACCAACTGTGCATCCAATTCAGGGCGCTTAATTTCAAAAATATTAATCTGAATATCTTTACTGGTAATCTTTTTTAACTCTTCCTTTAATTTATCCACCTCTTGACCAGCTTTACCGATAATGATACCGGGGCGAGCAGTGGTAATAGTAACAGTAATGAGTTTGAGCGTACGCTCGATAATTACGTTGGAAACGCTGGCTTTTGCCAAACGGACGTGGATATACTTTCTGATCTTGTCATCCTCAGCAAGTTTATCTCCATAATTTCGTCCTCCATACCAATTAGAGTCCCAGCCTCTGATGATACCTAAACGATTTCCGATAGGATTGGTCTTTTGTCCCATATTAGTTTTCTAAATTATTTGCTCCAAGTACTAGCGTAACATGATTTGAGCGTTTTCTGATTCGGTGAGCTCTTCCTTGTGGAGCGGGACGAAGACGCTTGAGCATCTTACCACCATCCACTTTAATTTCTTTGACGAATAAAGCTGCTTTTTCAACATCTGCTTCCTCGTTTTTGGATTGCCAATTGGAAATCGCTGACAACAACAACTTCTCCAATTTACGGGATGCCTCTTTAGGACTAAACTTTAGAATAGCCAAGGCTTTATTTACATCTTCTCCCCTTACTTGGTCTGCGACCAATCTCATCTTTCTCGGTGAAGTAGGGCAGTTATTCAACTTAGCAAAAGCCAAATCCTTGTTGGCTTCTTTTAATGCTATAGCGCTTTCTCTTTTACGTTTTCCCATGACCGTAAATTATTTTTTTCCTTTATTTTTAGCTCCAGCATGTCCACGGAAAGAACGTGTTGGAGAAAATTCACCCAATTTGTGTCCCACCATATTTTCGGTGATATATACGGGAATGAATTGTCGTCCGTTATGAACCCCAATGGTCTGACCAACAAAATCGGGGGTTATCAATGATGCTCGTGACCAAGTTTTGATCACTGTTTTTTTATTTTCTTCAACGTTTTTTAAAACCTTTTTTTCAAGGCTGTGTAAAACGAATGGTCCTTTTTTTAATGATCGTGCCATGACCTGTTATTTTTTTCTTCGTTCAATGATAAATTTATTACTCGCTTTAGTTTTAGAACGGGTTCTAAATCCTTTAGCAGGAATACCATTTTTGGATCTAGGATGTCCTCCAGAGGCACGTCCTTCACCACCACCCATCGGGTGATCTACTGGGTTCATGGCTACTGGTCGAGTTCTAGGTCTTCTTCCTAACCAACGAGAGCGCCCGGCTTTTCCTGAAACTAACAATTGATGATCGGAGTTTGATACAGCGCCAATAGTTGCCATACAAACCGTAGCAATAGTTCGGGTTTCTCCCGAAGGGAGTTTAATCGTAGCTAGTTTTCCATCCCTTGCCATTAATTGGGCAAAAGCTCCAGCACTACGAGCAATAACTGCTCCAGCACCTGGGTTTAACTCAATACAAGAAATGATTGTACCCAATGGAATTTTGGACAAGGGCAGGGCATTACCTACTTCAGGTGAGGCATGCTCACCAGAACTAATTTTTTGTCCGACTTTAAAACCATTCTGAGCGATAATATATCGCTTCTCTCCATCTTTGTATTCGACCAACGCAATAAATGCCGATCGGTTTGGATCGTATTCAATGGATTTGACTTCAGCGGCAACATCAACTTTGTTTCTTTTGAAGTCTATTATTCGATATCTTTTTTTGTGACCTCCACCACGATGGCGAACTGTCATTTTTCCCCTGTTGTTTCTTCCTCCAGTTCGCTTTTTCGGTGAGAGTAAACTCTTTTCCGGCTTATCAGTAGTAATTGCGTCAAATCCATTTACTACTCTAAAACGCTGCGCGGGTGTTACTGGTTTTAATTTTCTTACTGACATTCAGACGCGTTTATAGATTACTGTAAAAATCGATGGCATCCCCTTCGGCAACCTGAACCACTGCTTTTTTAGTGGCATTGGTTTTTCCGTTTTGGATACCCGTTTTGGTGTATTTCGTTTTTCTTTCAGGTCCGTAGTTAAGTGTTCTCACTTTTTCTACTGCAACCCCATAAGCAGCCTCAACTGCCTTTTTGATTTCCACCTTATTCGCTTTCGTATCAACCAAAAAACTGTAACAGTTATTCAGCTCACTTTGTGAAGTCGCTTTTTCGGTGATAATTGGTTTAATTAAAATATTCATTGCGTTAGGCTTTATTCAAAATTGACTCTAAATTGGCTACAGCACTTTCAAATAATACCAAGCTGGAAGCATTAGTTATCTGGTAAGTACTTAATTCTGAGTTAGTTATCACCTTAGAATTGGCCAAATTACGAGAGGACAAATATACATTATTATTTTGTTCACCCAAGACCACCAAAGATTTTTTGTTTGATAGGCCTAAAGCATTTATTACCTTAAGGTAAGCAGCAGTTTTCGGAGCATCCAGTTGAAAGTCTTCAACAACCAAAATGGATTTCTCTTTTGCTTTAATACTCAAGGCAGATTTTCTCGCCAATCGCTTAACCTTCTTATTTACTTTTTGACTGTAATCTCTAGGGGTGGGACCAAAAATTCTACCTCCACCTTTGAAGAGTGGGTTTTTGATACTTCCCGCACGTGCCGTACCAGTTCCTTTTTGCTTTTTGATCTTACGGGTACTACCCACAATCTCTCCTCTCTCCTTCGACTTGTGCGTTCCTTGACGTTTGTTAGCCAGGTGTTGTTTGACATCCAGATATATGGCGTGATCGTTGGGGTCAATCCCAAAAATCGATTGATCGAGTTTTATCTTTCGACCAGTTTCTTTTCCTTTATTGTTAAGTACTGCTAATTCCATTATTTCCGTACGATTACATATGAATTCTTATGACCAGGCACACAACCCTTAACTACCAAGATATTTTTTTCATTGTTTACCTTCAATACGGCTAGGTTTTGAACTTTGACCTTCTCGTTACCCATTTGACCTGCCATACGCATTCCTTTAAAAACACGAGCAGGATAAGAGGCAGCACCTATTGACCCAGGCGCTCTTAATCGGTTGTGTTGTCCGTGGGTTGCCTGACCAACTCCAGCAAATCCATGTCGCTTCACCACCCCTTGGAAACCTTTTCCTTTGGAAGTGCCAGAAACATCGACAAATTCGCCCTCTTTAAAATGTTCTACAGTGATGGTATCACCGAGTTTATATTCTTCTTCAAAATTCTGGAATTCGACGAGCTTCTTTTTGGGAGCCGTGTTCGCTTTTTTGAAATGACCTAAAGCGGCATTGGTGGCTCTTTTTTCTGCCTTGTCATCGAAACCCAGTTGAAGTGCATCATACCCGTCAACCGCTTTGGTTCTGACTTGGGTAACCACGCATGGCCCAACCTCCAATACAGTACAGGGAATGTTTTTCCCACTCTCATCGAAGATACTGGTCATACCGATTTTTTTTCCTATTAACCCAGACATTTGATTTTTTGTTGTTTAGTTATACTTTAATTTCAACTTCTACTCCACTTGGTAATTCTAACTTCATCAAAGCATCAATTGTCTTTGAGGAAGAACTGTAGATATCCAACAAGCGTTTGTAGGAGTTTAATTTGAATTGTTCTCTTGATTTCTTATTCACGTGAGGTGAACGCAAAACAGTAAAAATTTTCTTGTGAGTTGGTAAAGGGATGGGGCCCGTTACTACTGCACCAGTGGTTTTTACGGTCTTGACGATCTTATCAGCAGACTTGTCCACTAAGTTGTGATCGTAAGATTTTAATTTTATTCTAATTTTTTGGCTCATTGTGTTCTAAGCTTTATGCGTTGTTTCCTTTTATGTCTGCAATAACTGATTCTGAAATATTTGCTGGTGTTTCCGCATAATGGTCAAATTCCATTGTGGAAGTTGCACGACCAGAAGAAAGCGTTCTTAAGGAAGTTACATATCCAAACATTTCGGAAAGTGGTACTTCTGCTTTAACAACCTTAGAACCAGCTCTGTCATCCATTGAGTTAACTTGACCTCTACGTCGATTCAAGTCTCCTACAATGTCCCCCATGTTTTCCTCTGGAGTTAAAACCTCCAATTTCATTATGGGTTCCATGATAACGGCTCTTGCGGCTCTGGCTGATTCTTTAAAGCCAAGTTTAGCGGCTAATTCAAAAGAAAGTGAATCCGAGTCAACAGGGTGAAAAGACCCATCTTTGAGGGTGACTTTCATAGCATCCACTTCAAATCCAGCTAGAGGTCCGTTTTTCATAGAATCTCTAAATCCTTTTTC
>CAJWGK010000048.1 GCA_913030895.1 uncultured Flavobacteriaceae bacterium
TATGAAAAAATTAATTTTATTAACTGTATTCTTATTGGTTTCAAATTTGGTCAGTGCACAGTATGTTGCTTTCTTTAGATTTAAAACCACACAACCCGAAATGGCAGTAAGCACCATTTCTGACATGATTGAATCCGATTTTGGAAAAAGTATTCCAGCGACTGTAAACCTGTTTGCGTTATTTTTTGGTGGAGATGATGAAACCACTCATATGGTAACCTTTGATTTTATGAGCGAAGCGGATTTACAATCTTTTATGACCTCATGGGGTGCATCAAAAGTAGCCCAATTGTTTGGTTCAAAATTTGATTCCTTTTCTACGCCTATCTCGCAATACATTGCGACCCCGATGTATTTTAAAGGCGACTGGACGCCAGATCAAGTTTTTATGATATGGAACTTTGATGTAAAAGATCCTGGAACCTTCGTTCAGGAATTTGCGGCTTTCACCGATGCCTATGTTAAAAAACAAGCTCCCGCAGGGTCTTATGGTATTGGGATGCCCATCGTTGGTCAAACCCCCGACTTTTCCCATTTCGTTTGGGTAGGGTCACCAGATATTGCTACGGCATTGTCATTTACCAAAACCATGTATGCTGATCCATCGTTTTCCGATTATTCCAAAAAAATGGCTAAAGTAAGAACGCTTAAAAGTACCTACTTGATGCAAAGGTTGATGACTTTTAAATAATCTGAAGCGTTTTTATAACAAAGTAAAACCCTCCGAATGGAGGGTTTTTTTAGTTTAAATTTCAATTCAATTTATAGCAAAAGTGACACTCCTAAGTCAACAAATTACCTTTTTTATCCCATCGGGCAGTTTCATTTCGTTTTTCTTGATCCACGCACTTTGCCAACCACTCGGGGTCATAGGCAAGTCCCATTTCATCCAAAACATCTTGGGGAACACCGTCCCAGACGTTGGGGGTATTTCCAACATAGCCCAGTTCTTTGATGCCCACTTCAGAGGTGAAATATCCAGTAACGACAAGATTTCGAATCAATTTAAAGAATTTGATTTCCTGAGGTTGTTCTTTTTTTTGGGGTAATTCAAAAGCGATAGTGTCCAAGATTTGTTTCTGAGACTCGGGATTACAAGCGACAAAGATTTGACCATATTTTTGTTTGGCTTGAACGTCAAGCCAAGTTAAACCCTCCCGAATAGGAACCGCAAACTCCTTGATATCCTTTGCCATAAACTCAATAAAGGGAACTACGGCCGCTTGTTCAATTGATCCGCTTTCATTCGGTGGAAGAATCAAATTGGCCACCACCCGGATCAATTCTCGTTCAGCATCCGAAAAATATTTAGTATTTAACAGTTTTTCGTCTAACGCTTTTTCCTGTGGGGTTCGTCCGTACTGGTATTGCCAAATAACATCAGCCATTTGATCAGGGGTGACGGTCGTACAGCTTCTTAACAAAGCACCACCAGCCAAAGAGCCTAGTAGGATGTTTTTAATACTTTCTCTCCTGTTCATGATTAAAAATTTTGCTTTTTAAACTCATTGATAATATAATCGGAGGTGCGCCAAGCGAGTGCTAGAATTGTCCAGGTTGGATTTTTATCTGCCTGAGATAAAAAAGGCCCTGCATCTACGATAAACACATTATCTACATCGTGCATTTGTTCAAATCGATTGACTACCGAAGTTTTGGGGTCGTCTCCCATTCGGGTGGTTCCAACTTCGTGAATGATCAGCCCTGGATTGTGGAGACCATATTTTTTTTCTTTCCCCGGGCGATCTCCCAATAATTTACCTCCCATATTGGTTAAGACCTCCTCAAAGGTATCGTGCATATGTTTGGCCTGATTAATTTCAAAATCGGACCATTTATAATGAAATCGCAATACGGGAATTCCCCATTGATCGACTGTACTGGGGTCAATCTCACAATAATTATCCTTCCGTGCGATGGCTTCCCCTCTTCCGGAAATACCTACTACAGCACCGTGAAATCGTTTTACATCCTCTCTCAGTCGGTTGCCATATCCACCCAATTCTAGTCCCAAGTGTTTGTTTAAATCGTCAAGATTAAAACCTGTCCCGTAACTCGGCATACCCATGCCACCCCATACTTCTAAATGATAGCCGCGAGGAAAGTCTAAATTTTTATTGTCCAACCACCAAGGGGAGTAAACATGCATTCCTCCGACGCCATCCTCATTATAGCGTTTGCGATCCATTAATGCAGGAATAAAGGCCGCCCGATCAGATCCGGTTGAATCGTGTAAATATCGCCCGACCAAGTTGCTGCTATTTCCCAATCCATTTGGATGGGCAGTGCTTTTAGAATTTAGGAGTATTCGCGCACTACTACAGGCTGAGGCTGCTAGAATTATGACTTTGGCTTTTAATTTATATTCTTTGTTATCTGTTTTATTGATAAAAGAAACACCAGTTGCTCTACCGTTTTTATCCACATTCACATTTTTCACCATGGCGTTGACAAATAGGTCGATCTGTCCCCCATTTTTTTGTGCTGGAAAAATCAAACAGGAACCAGAGGAAAAGTCAGCATAGATCGAACAGGATCGTGAACATTGATTGCAGTAAAAACAAACGCCCCGATCTTGATTGATCCGTTTGGTTAAAATCGACAATCTAGAGGGAATAACCGCTACTTTAGATTTTCGTGCTGCATTGATATACATCAATTCATGGAGTCTTGGTTTAGGGGGTGGTAAGAAGAAACCATCGGGTTCGGTTTCCATATTTTCTTTACTGCCAAAAACACCAATCAATTGATCTACTTTGTCGTAATAGGGTTTTAAATCTTCGTACCCAATGGGCCAATTTTCTCCTAACCCGTCCCGATCTTTACTTTTAAAATCTCGTGGTCCAAATCGAAGTGATATCCTTCCCCAATGGTTGGTGCGTCCCCCTAGCATTCGGGAACGAAACCAGTGAAATGATGAACCATTAACTAGATTGTATGGTTCTCCCTCGACATCCCAACCGCCATAGGCCATATCGAATTCACCAAAAGCTCTTTGGGTATTAGCTCCACGTCTTGGAGACTCGTAAGGCCATTTGAATTGGGTTTGGGTTTTGGGATCTGCAGGATCGAAAAATGGTCCTGCTTCCACTACTGCTACTTTAAGTCCAGCATCTGCTAGGGCTTTGGTAGCCATTCCACCTCCAGCGCCTGATCCTACGATAATTACATCGTAGTTTTTTTGGGGCTCTATAATTTGCATCTTTGATTTTTAATCTAAAATTGTCAAATACATTGTTGTTTTAAATTGATGTACATTAAATTTTATTTCTAAAAAATACGAGATTATCCCTTTTTGAAAAGGGAATTTCAGCAAAAAAATCAGCAAATACTCAAAAAATAGCTTTTTTGTAAGTAATTAATAATGAATTTATTAACTATAATAGTTGTGCTTAAAATTGGCTTTTAAAAAACACATTCACTTTTGAGAATTTTAAAGTCTATTTTGTTTAAACGGTGTATAATATGGTTTTATCTAACCAATATTTTTTTGGAGAAGAGGCGTTTTCCATTGCTGTTAGCGATAAGAATATAAAGACCTTTTTCAGGTGTACATACATTAAAGCTCATTACTTCCTCATTGTTCTTTTCAATAACTTTTTCACATAATAGCCTTCCGCTGAGGTCGAATAACTGAAACTGAACAGCTTCCTGAATAGGTTCTTGATAGATGATTTGAAGGTTTTCAAAGGGATTTATAGGTGTTGGATACACGGCGACTTCAAATGATTTTTCCTCTTGGTTGGGATCTCCTAGAAAATATTTTATGGCTTTTTCAAAAGCGGCGATACCCACTTGATGTCCAATTTTTCGTCCTGGGATATCATCAATAGGTGGATGTATTCCGCCCCAAATTCTAGAAAGGCTGCATTGATCGGATGCATCTTGATAAGTTGCCCACTGTAATGTTATTTTTTGAGTGGGGCCATTTTCAAAAACCAAGAACTCGTTTTTTTCCGCATCAAACTCTCCCATCCCACCGGGGAAGAAATTACTTCCAGTGAGAAGTGCCAAAACGTTTGCTGCTGCCCTAGAAAAGGTAGAATGCCCCGAAACATAACCAGCAAATGGTGGTGTGACAAAAGAAGGTCGCTGATAAGGAACCCAGTCCTCACCTAAAATCCAACCGACGCCAGCGATTTCGCTGTCTGGATCGCCAACAAAATGATTACCCTTCCAAGATTTAATCTTGATTTTTCCAATATTATTAGGATTTAGTGCCAGGGGGTCCTCAGGTTTTATTTCTTCGATATACCCTTCAATTAGGGGAATTCCCTCAGCGTGGTAGTTTTCACTGGTCTGATTCGTGCTTTGTCCTTTGCCTGCCATATAGCGGATTGCCGATATCGGTCGGATATAGTTGTAATAGCCTTTTAGCCCCCAAGCTGAAATGGCAGCGTCGTGCATTGCCCCCCCTAGGGCAAAATAGGATTTTATATCCCATTCCAAGTCATCCAAACGATGACCTTTACCAGATAATTTTTTTAGGTTTTGTGGGTGGTCGTTGACGTAATTTAGTATTGTAAACCAGTGTCCCGGTGGTGTTTCTGAATCTGGTCCGTCTGCCCAAAATTCAGCCAAAACCCTAACATAATCTCCGCGGGCTACCATTTGAGGTTGATACGCTGTGTTGGTCACAGGATTTATTCGATGACCTTGGCCACTATCTCCACCGGCTGTAAAATTGTAGAAGGATTTGTATTCTCCAAAGTTTTTTGGAAGATTCGAAAGTTTTACGTTACCAATAGAGGCAGGAGAAATATCAATCACCTCTCCGTCTAGGGGAGTCAAATGAGAAGACCAAGCAGCAACCATTGCAAATCCCCATTTGTAGGGATCTTCTAGCCCTTTTAAGGTGTTTGATAATTTTACGGGCTCTCCTGGGTCGTTGTACACCCAGTAATTAAATCCATCTTTATCATAAATGGATAAATCGTTATTTTCCAGCGCAAAAGGAATTACTTTTCCCCATTCGGGGCTAAGAAAATCTGGCGTGTTATTTCCTAGAATATTACCGCTTTGATCAATGAAAATACTAAGGGTAAGCGGCTGCCATACATTGGGATCAGTTAGACTTGGATTTCCGGTTTCGTCAACCACAAGAGCCGAATTCCCTGCTTGATAGTGCTGATTGACATACTCATTTACTTCATTAGAACCGTCTTGTAGTCCGAAATTAATAAGTTCCTGAGCGATATAATTCCCTAAAGCTGCTGGAGACCCATTGGTGTAGTCAGTAGAGGTATAGGTGGGGTCATAGCCCAATTCAAACATTAAATCCTCATAATCATATGCTAATTCGACAGAACTGGGTGCATTTTTAAAGCGGTGGGTCAACAGACGAAAACAGGCATAACTAATCGCTTCTTCTCTTGCCGATTCAATCTCAGTAGGCGCGGTAATTCCCTCAAAGGGAGCTGTATATTCTCCTAGGGTATTTCCAAGGAAAAAGGGAGTTGCCGCATCACTGAATGCTGCCCAAGCATCATACATGGCTATGGAGGTGTGAAATAAATTTCTGGCGTGGACAGTGGGACGAGCAAAATCATTTCTGATTGATTTTAAAAGAAGTTCATTCCATTTTCTGGCGACCGAGTGATTGTTGTCAATTATTTGATCTTCGTTATTTTCGGTCTGGCAGTCTGACGCACTGTTTATTTCAATTCTAGTAATCGAGATTTCGTCTAAAGCGTCTGTTTTTTCATAAGTATTGGTGTAGATCCCAGATGAAGTTATTCGCTCTCCATTGATAAAAATTCGCTCCCCTTCACAGATTTCAATATAATTTGCACTATAGGAATAAATCTGATCTTGTTCAATGACTTTATAGGTTTTGTTGACAGTAAGATCGGTAAATGTTTCTGTTTTTTTGCCGGGCCAATTGATGGTAAGTTGGTCGATGTTTTCGAGGTCTCCCAATCCAAAATGGATTGCATTACTATGGGATGATAGATAGCTGGTACCTCCAGAGAGCTCTTTTATAAATTCACGTCCACCAGCGGAGACAATGATCGAACTTCCATACGCACTTTTATTGGATACTGTTCCTTCAAGGATTATTTTAATCCAGTTACCGCTGTTGCGGTTTTGGTTGATATAAAGTAATGCTTTCCCTTGATTGGAGCGATTTGCTCTGACATTAGAAACTACAAAGTCAATTTTTCCATCGTTGTTAAGATCGCCATGTGCCATTCCTCTGGCTCTATTGGGTTCTGCCATTCCCTCCGCAATGCTGTTGTCTGTAAAAGCATCAGTCATTGTGTCGTATTGATAGAGTTTATTTGCTTGGGTGTCGTCTTCGGCAAAAATTGATCCTTTAGCTACATAAAGGTCGAGAAAGCTGTCATTATTGATATCCATAAATGCGGTTCCCCAACTAAACCCTACGCCATCATCGACATTCTTACTTTGCGCAATGTTTAGAAAACCGGATCCATCCTGGTTTTCAAGAAGGAAGTTATCGCCTAGATTGGTGATGTAATAATCCAAATCGCCGTCCTCATCGACATCTCCGGTTGCCAATCCCATACTTTGCATTTCATTATCAAAACCCATTGAAACAGCAACTTCTTGTAAAGTATTTTGGGGGTATGTATTCAATAATAGTTTATTGGGTTCAAAGATGTCTCCATAATCATTGAGTACAAATAAATCTGAGTCTCCATCTTGGTCAAAATCAGTAAACGAGGCTACTAGAGTGGCACCTGTATCATCGTCAGACAAGGGGTTAGAAAATAAGGTAAAGGTTTCGTCCCCGTTGTTTTGATAGAAAAAATCGCTGATTGGCCCTGTAAGGTTGATGGAAAAAGGAAGCCCGTCGTATTCAACGTAGTTCCCAACATAAATATCTAAGTCACCATCAAGGTCGTAATCGCTCATTGTGGCGGTGCTACTCCAAACAGCATGGTTAATTCCCGCACTACCTGAAATGTCAGTAAAGCCAATTCCGTTGTTATTTTTTAGTAAATAACAACGGTGATTTTGTGCCGTTGAAATCAATAAATCTGTAAAACCATCATAATTAATATCCCCCGCAACGACGCCCATGGTATTAACCTGATTGAGGATTTTTGCTATTCCCATTTCGGCAGTAACCTCTCGAAAGTATTTGCCACCAATGTTTTCATAGAGTCTGTCTGGATTTTCTCCCCCGTTGAGATAGAGATCGTCAAAGCCATCATTATTGAAATCAAAAATAGCTACCCCACCGCTCATTGCGTTTGAATCTAGGGCAAAGTGGTCGATACCCATTTCTATTGCTTTATCCTTAAAGGTTTGTGAAAAAACCATTAATGGCACTAGAAAAAGGAGGAGACAGGTTAATAATCTTCGTTCATTCTTCACGCTACTATTTGTTAACCATCGTAACTTTTTCTTGGATTCAGAAAGTCATTTAAATCACTCTATAGTTACGTTCTTAGTAAATTTAGTGTATAACTTTAAATCCTCTTTATTTTTTATTTTTTTACCGCTTACTGTCATGTTTTCAATAGCTACGCCATCAACGATATGATCTTCATCAAAGCCATTAAAAACAGAGTAGGGGAGTTTACCATCTAATACTTGGATATTTCTTAGGGTTATATTTTTGACATGACCTCGGTGGGAAGCGTGAAATGCTTCTTTTCCAGGAAGGACAGGAATTAAATTATCCCAGCTGTCGTTGTATCGGTATTTCCTAATCATTTCATAGTCATTAAACTTATCATAACTCCAAATTGAGAATAATATGGCAATATCAATGAGCTTGCTATTGGAAGCTAGATCTGCATTTTCCACACGAATATCATCAAATAAAACATTTTCAACTACTGCATTATCACTATTGTGAATAGTAAAAACAGATCCCCTTCCTTCTTGAATTAACACATCGCAATCTTTAAAAGTAAGGTCGCTTATCTTTTCACATCGCAACTCAAAACCGATGTCGAAAATATTACCGTAATCCATATTCCAAAAGGTGCAACCTTC
Organism: uncultured Flavobacteriaceae bacterium; assembly: GCA_913030895.1. Taxonomy (GTDB): domain Bacteria; phylum Bacteroidota; class Bacteroidia; order Flavobacteriales; family Flavobacteriaceae; genus UBA8316. The sequence continues at coordinate 7,972 of CAJWGK010000048.1, forward strand.
GACTAAGATGTTTTTAATATTTGGGTTTTGAATACGAGGATTGGGGTAGTGCATTTTTTCATCAAAACTAATTGCCTTAACGACGATACAGTCGTCGTTAGTTCTTAAAAACGAGTTGGATATTTTGACATCGCTACAAGAGGAAAGATCTATTCCGTCAGATCCATAATCCCAATTCACAATGTTGATGTTGTCAATTTGGAGATTACGAACATTGTATGGGTGCACTGTCCATTTAAGACTGTTATACAGTGTGATGCCTTGAATTTGAACGTTCTGGGAGTTTTCCATGTAAATAAGTCGCCAAGGCTCATCTTTAAAGCGACCGTTTCCATTGCTTTTATTATCGGTACCATCGATGATGCCTCTACCCAAAATTTTTACATTTTTGGCATCTCTTATCCTGACCATGCCTTTGAGTCTGGCACCACCTTCCAAGTATAGGGTTTGGTTGTCCTTTAGGTCTAAAACACCGATGTCGTAAACCTCTCCGCCTCTATAATAAAGTACATTATCATCTTGAGGGTCCACAGTTTTTTCCTCGATGGAATTGGTCAATAAGTGTAGGGCATTTCTTTTGTCATTGTTTAGCAGGATTGTAATTTTCTTAGGTTTATCGAGGGTGAATTCGAAAGTATAATCGTCTATTGTTTTGGATTTAATATTAAGAATAGAGGGCATTATTTCGAGCCATTTAATAGCGTGTTTTGCTCGAACCTTGACTTTAACGGAACCATTAAAATCAAAATTAGCAAAGGAATAACTTCCCCTGTAGTCACCTCCAGCTTTAGTGGTAAACACTTTTTGATCATTTACCCATACCATAAAATCACTGGATTCAGGTAAGTCTTGAGTTTGATATTTTACCACTTGGGCAAACAATATATGATTACCAATGAAAGCGGCGATGATCAATAAATTTTTAAAGCTCTCTTTTATCATGAGGTGATTTATTATTGGTATTCTATAATTTATTTGTAAAAATTGATTTTTTCAGTTCTGTAATTAAAATCAGTTCCAGACTCAGATAAGACTTTGGCATGAAAAAGCACACCACCAGATTGATCTAACTCCAAAATGTGTCCCTCTATGGTTGGGTTTTCGCGAGTCGTTGGGTTAATTACCGCTCCAAAAATTCCCCATATAGAACCTAATTCTGTATCATAACCTGTGTTGCCTACATACTGGGAATAGAGTTGAGTTCCATAGGACTTACCGAACTCAAAAACCTGAGTTACTTCGAGGTTTTCGGGGTCAACACTGTATTCTACCAAACGGCTATACTGTCTACCTCCGTTGGTCAACCCATCTTCAGAACCAACTCGTTCGTAACCGTCCCATCCGTTATCCATTAAGAGTATATTGCCATTGGGTAGCTTTATTGGTGAATGTTGTCCTAATGGCAATTCAGTCCCGACTGTTGGTTGTAAAGCCACAGCTCGAAGTCCAGCATATTGATACCACTGCTTATCGTGATCTCCTAAAATCCACTTGATGACTCCGGTGTTATAATCAAGCTTAATGACACCTATTGATGACCTTCCTGATACGATGATACTATTGTCAGATTCGTCATAGACAGCATAATTACTGTGAAACCAGTCGGAGCCTGGGATCATCATTTCTTGTTCTTCGGGGAGATAATCCAACAAAATTTCGTTGAGATTCCACGATTTTATGATTCCTCCATTATCGTCTAAGTGATATATCAATGAGCCAATATCGGCTTCATTATCTATTAATACGATATCTCCACCATCGGGATGGGGAGTGATGGAATGATGAGCAGTCATATCGTCTTCAATAAGTGAGACCTCTTTTGTGATTTCTCCAAGCCAATTGTAATGATAATATACAGGGGCAGCATTGTTACCCACTACAATTTTGTCTGAGCTGTAGATATAAAAGGGGAATTCACCGGTATTCTCTTCAAATTTTAAATACCAACGAACTTCTCCGTGACGATCAAAAATTAATGGAATTGCTTTGGTGAAAAACTTGTGGTGTTCAACAAAAGTATACCTTTCAGATAGTTCGGAGGCTATTATTTCGATCTTTGGAAGTTGATGCGTAACAGGAATTGAATCGGTAATTATCGTCAAATTTTTTCTTCCTATAATAATTCCAGAACGATCCTTTGCTGAAATGGTTACCTTATTTTGATGATTTGAATAAAGTCCCAAAACTGGAATCTTATGTCGGAAACCAGTAGTTTCAAAATCATGAGTTATATCGTCATTATTTTTACCCTTTATGGAGATAGATATACTATGCTCTAAATTCATGCTTACATCAATGTTAGCCGTTAGCGGTGCTATTCCAGTGGGGTTGACGGTCACTTCTGCACTAATTTCTTTAAGATCATTATAATAGGTAAGCCCATCTGAGTCGGTATAGTAATCGGGCTCGTTGGAACAGGAATAGATTAATGAAAACAGCACGATAAGACCATAGCTTTTTGATCCTTTAAAGAAATCATTTTTCAATTTTATTCTTGATGGTATGGGACTTTGAGTAAGGGTTTTAAAAGATAGCATGATACGAAATTATTTAATTAATGTATTCACAGTTATATTTTTGATTGAATGAAAGGAATCAATATGTCTGCCATTTGACGGTGCTCCGAAACCGTAGGGTGCCCGCCTGTATTCTTATAGGGCATGGTGGTAAAAAATAGATTGGAATCATTCAAACTATCTACGGCAGCTTGGACTACTTCAGGCCATGGAGAGTCTTGACGAGTGATATTCATATTCCCAAGAACACAGAAAATAGTGGCGTATTCGTATTTATCCCGAATGGATTGAACAAAATTGGCATAACGCTTTTTTCTCTCTTTCGTATTTGGTGTGGGCGACAAACGGTTAATTAACCAATCATCATTTTGTAATAAGTTAATCACTACGATATCGGGTTGCCATTGGGTAAAATCATTTTTGGGAAAATCACTGTTGGGGTTTATTCGATCATATACTTGAGGCATGATAAGTGGATACCAGCTGACCATCACCCCAATCCCACTCATTGAAATACATCGCAAATCAGCATTTAATTCTCTCGCGATCATTGAGGCATAACTTTGATAATTGTCCCAAGTAGATTTATCGTCATTATTTTCTCGTGTTTCATCGAGGTTGCCATGTCCAGAGGTAATTGAGTCCCCATAGAATTCAATTTTGAGTTCTGGTTGTTCTTCTTGTGGCGGTATGATTTCTCCACGTTGACTGATATTAATACCCTTAAAAATAGTTTGTGGGCTTGTACTGTCAGTTTTTCTTAGTAGTTGTAACTTATGGACTCCAGGGGTTAAGTTTTTTGAAATTACGTAGGACTTAGTTCCTTTGATACAGTCTATTGTTATTCGACTATTAAAGTCGTCATCAATGATTGCGTTATAATAATTATCACCCTCCAAATCATCCAATACTACTTCTATTGAGGTTCCTTCAAACCAAAGGGTAAAACCGCTTCCCGGCCAAAATAATTTTGGTAATTGGGGATTTGAGAAATCGATGCGTCCATGGAAGATGATATTTTCATTTTCAGCATTTATATTTTTTTGTAAAACCTGTTCACCCTCGTCATACAGTTTACCTTTTTCTTGGCAGCTTGTGATGGATATGAAAAATACTGTAACTAGAAATGAGATTACTTTATCTGAAAAAATAGCCAATACAAAATGGATTTAGATCGATAGTTTATAATTTATAAAACGGTTTGCGCATAAAGTTTCATGCACAAACCGTTTTTTTATTGGTTTAAAAATTGCGATTAACGCAGTGACTGCTTTTCAGGGTCAAGCTCAATGGCATTATTCAAATCAACCTCTCTTTGAGGAAGTGGATGAAAATATGGGAAATTAACTTGACTTCCTAATTCACTGTCCACTCTTTTTGTTCTTCTAAGATCAAAAATTAAATGACCTTCCATTGCAAGTTCCCACTTACGCTCTTGCCATACTGCTTCCATATATTCACTTCTGGATAGACCAGGGGTGAGGTCTGCAAGACCAGCACGATTTCTAATGGCATTAATTGAGGAGTATCCATCTGCTGTAGGCCCTGCTGCTTCAGCATGAACTAGTGCAATATCGGAAGTTCTCAAAAATGGCCAAGAGGTATCTCCACTATAGAATGACTGCGTATTAGCGAAGTACTTCATGTTATAGCTCTCCGGTCTATTTTGTAGCACGGCTCCGCCTGAACTAAGGACAAGATTTGTATATAAATTACGTCTTAAATCCTCAGAAGGATGAGAGGCAAGTTCATCTGCGTGGTACCACATAACAGTCCATCCTCCCCAGTAAGGAGTAACATCAGTTGATCCTGGAGCGTAGGTGTAAAATTGAGAATACCAGGTATAAGGAGAGAAGGTCGTATGAAGACTTGTCATACCGGTACTGTTGTTAGTAGCTGGATTGGAACTCCAAACGAATAATTTTTCTCTACTTGCTGGATTGTTGTCCGGGAATGTGGTGTATATAGAATTGTCTAATCCAAATGTACCACTATTTAAAACTTGTGAAGCAAAGCTGGCTGCTTGCGCATACATTTGCGTATGATCACTTACCCAACCGTACCTTGGCGATCCGCTCTCTTTGCTGGAAGCTAAATGTAGATATACTTTTGAAAGTAATCCTTTGGCAGCTGTTCCATCTGCTCTACCTCTGATAGAGAATGCTGGAACATTTTGTGCAGCAAAGGTAAGGTCATCGATGATCAAGTTATAAATATCTTCAATGCTGCTTACTGGTGTTTCATAAGTTATATTTGGATTTTTGGCGTCAGTATAGACAGGAACTTCGCCAAAAACACGAACCAAATAGAAATAATAGAAAGCACGTAGAAATTTAGCTTCACCGATGTACTGATTTTTCAATAGACCGTCAGAAAAATCAATTTTTTCAGTGTTATCTAAAACCGTGTTTGCTCGAGAAATACCAGTGTAACAACCTCCAAAGAAGTCTCTTAAAGCCTCGGTTGAAGCATCAAAAGTCCAATTCTTGAACTCTACTGCATTACGTTGAGTGTAACTTGGTTTTGTGTCACTTTGACCTGCCCCCATTAAAGTAATATTCAATAAACGGGAATAAAATTGAGCTCTTTTAGAGGCCTGATAGGCATATTGAAGCCCTGAATAAACGTTCTCCTCTGTAGAGTAGAAGTTGTCATTTGCTAAAAACCCATAGGGTTCCTCTTCAAGCTCTGAGCAGGAAAAAGTAGCAATAATTGTAGATAAATAAATTAAGTATTTTAAGTTTTTCATTTCTTCTATATTTAGAAAGTTACATTTATACCAAAGTTGTATGTTCTCTGTCTGGGCATCAATGAACTGTTACCATAAATACCTCCATCAACGAATCCTTCGACGTTTACCTCAGCATCATATCCCTCGTAATTATCGATTGTGAAAACGTTTGTTGCATTAACAAATATTCTAGCTGACTTAATTAAATTAAATCCACCTAGTGGTATATCATATCCAGCAGAAACATTCTGTAATCTCAAGAAAGAGCCATCAACAACATAAAAAGAACTAGGAATGAAATTATTTGAATTCCTTACCTTTTTGAAAATTGTATCAGGGTTTTCTGGAGTCCATCCTCTAAGCTTACCGTAAGGTCTGTTGTCTCTCATTTCATCCAGGATATCATTACCTACAACTGCATTAAACAGCATGTTTAAATCAAATCTTTTATATCTAAAATCAATTGATAAACTGGTAATAAAATCAGGAGTTGGATCACCAATTACGTTTCTATCAGCAGGCGAAATTGACCCATCTTCGCTTAAGTCAGTGTAATAAAAATCTCCTAATTCTGTATAGTTTCCAAAACCATACTGACTCTGTGAAGCTTCATTAATAACGCCAGCTTGGGTATAACCGTAAAATGATTCTAGTGGTTTTCCGATGGCATAAACTGTTTGACCGTCACCGCTTGCAAAGACGTATTTATTTCCCATTAAGTCTTCAACTAATCCTGCATCTTCAACAGTACCTATATCAACAACTTTATTTTCGTTTGCACTAAAGAATAAAGTAGCAGATAACCCGATGTCTCTTTTTTGGATGATTTCTCCACCCAATTCAAATTCAACACCTTGGTTTTCAATAATTCCGTCATTTACCAATACTTGTGAGAAACCAGATGAGGTAGGTAAGAATTTATTTCTAATCAAATCAGTAGTCTCTTTGTAATAGTATTCTAGATTAAATCTCAATCTGTTGTTAAAAAATCCTGATTCAATAGCTGCAGCATACTGGGTGGTCGTTTCCCATTTTAAGTCAGGTGTTCCCAACTGATTTGGTCCCGCAGACAATAGATCTGTCCCTGCGCCAGCATCATAAACATTTACATTACCGTATCTTTCAAAAGTTTGGTAAGGGTTAATACCTTGGTTTCCTGTTTTACCAGCGGAAACTCTTAATTTAAGATTACTTACAGCACTATCCGCAAGGAAGTCCTCTTGGTGGATTTTCCAAGCTAAAGCAGCTGCTGGAAAGTGTCCCCATTTGTTGTTAACTCCAAATTTTGAGGAACCGTCAGCTCTATATGTAAAGGTGAATAAATATTTATCCATCAAGTTATAATTAGCTCTACCGAAATAAGATTGAAGATCTTGTCTATTGTAAGATTGCTCAATAAACTGATTGTCAGACGTGGCTAAAGTAAGGTTTTGATTGAATAATGCATCGGTTACAAAGTCTTGACCGATAATTCCAATACTTTCAAAAGTTCTAATTTGATCATCTCGTCCTACCAAAATGCTTACGTCATGAATTTCATCAAAAGTTTTGTTATAGGTAAGTGTGTTGGTAAAATAAGTCTGTTCGTTTGTTTGTTCTCTAACCAATCCTCTACCTGCATAACTCTGAGATAGTAGGGTGTATTGAGATTTAGTGTATTGATCAAAGTTACTTCTCAACGCATTATAACTTCCAACAGTTCTGAAAGTTAAACCCGGTATAATCTCCCAGTCAAAAGAAGCGTTGGTGATTAAGTCTTTTCCTTTACGATTGTTGAAGTTGTCATCTTTAAGCTGAAGAGGGTGTGTGTAACCTTCAAATGGTATGTGGTAACTTCCATCATCATTAAAAGGTTTTATCCATGCTCTGCCCTCAACCTGTCCACCAGTTCCATAAACTCTATCTACATCATTATAACTTGCAGAAAATCTAAAAGAAAGGTTATCAGTTAATTGCATTTCATCTTTAAAGAAAATATTAATTCGGTCAAATGTATCCCCTTTTAAAGTTCCTTCTTGATCGAAATAGCTTAAGCTAAGTAAATAGTTGTTCTTTTCAGATCCACCTCTAATACCTGCTTTATAACTTTTAATGGTTGGATTTACGTTCATTGTAATTGGAACATAATCATAATATTTGTAAGCTCCACTTTCGAATTCCTCAACAGTTGGATAATAAAATCCATCACCATCATCGCTTCCGTTATACTGAACTTCACTTGGATCAAAACCATCATTGATCATCCCACGATTTTTAATCGTTGCAATGTCGACTAGATTTCCATATCGCTCGAAAGGTTTAGTGTATTCCGAAACAGACATACTAGTCTCAACAAAAGCTTGGAATGATCCAGACTTTCCTGATTTAGTAGTAATGAGGATTACACCATTAGCACCCTGAGATCCATAGATCGCAGCAGCAGATGCATCTTTTAAAACCTCAATGGATTCGATATCGGAAGCATTTAGCTGGTTTAAATTGGTAAGTGACCCAAATGGAATTCCATCAAGTACTACAAGTGGCTCTCTCGATCCACTTAGGGAACTAGCCCCTCTCAACCTTACACTCATTCCACCTTCAGGATCATCAGTGTTCTTAATAATTCTTAGCCCAGTACTTCGACCTTGTAATAGGTCACCTACATTGTTTACTGGTATAGATTCAATTGCTTCCGTCTTGATCGTAGAAACAGAACCGGTAAGATCACTTTTCTTAACAGAACCGTATCCAATAATTACAACTTCATCCAAATTGGCGGCATCTTCAAAGAGGGCAATTTCAAAAGAATCAGTATCAGCAACACTTTGCTCTATTTTAGTGAATCCAATAAAACTAATCTCTAAAATGGCATCATTCTGAACAGAGATGGTAAAGTTACCATCAAAATCAGTAGTTACTCCATTGTCAGTTCCTTTTTCTAAAACAGCAGCTCCAGGCAAGGGGTTACCATCTTGGTCGGTAATTGTTCCAGAGATTTCTCTCTTTTGTACTACTTCAGAGGAATCGCTCGAATTTTTCTCAGTAGCATTTACTGTAGCAAAACTGAACGTTGTAGCTCCCAGAAATAATAGGAGCGTTTTCTTAGTAAATAATAAAAGCCGCTTTTGAATAAAAGTGTTTTCGGCAAGTGATTTAAACTTCATAAATTGATTTAATTGATTAGACATTTACACAATCATATATATAGAGAATAAGTATTAATTTAGGAAAATCATTAAAATAATGAGTAAAAAACTAAAAGTGTAAACTATAATTATGGTTAGTGTATCGATTTCTGCGCGAAAGCTATGATTT
>CAJWGK010000049.1 GCA_913030895.1 uncultured Flavobacteriaceae bacterium
GATTTATAAATATAAATTTTAATGTAGATTTGCTTAAAATTTATAAAAATGTGTGGAATCGTATGTGCCTTTGATTTAAAACAAGATCCTAAGACTTTAAGACCTCAAATATTGGAAATGTCTAAGCAGCTAAGACATCGCGGACCAGATTGGAGTGGAATCTACAGCGTTGAAAATGCAATTATGGGACACGAGAGGTTAGCAATTGTTGATCCGGCTTCTGGTAAGCAACCATTATATAGCTCTGACGGTAAGCTTGTTTTAGCGGCTAATGGTGAAATATACAACCACCTTGAGTTGCGAAGTCAATTTGAAAATAAATATGAATTCATTACACAATCCGATTGTGAGGTTATTTTAGCACTCTATCAGGAAAAAGGCGTTGATTTCATAGATGATCTCAATGGGATTTTTGCTTTTGCCATTTATGATAGCGTTAAAGATGAATATTTTATTGCTAGAGACCATATGGGAATTATCCCTTTATACATGGGCTGGGATAAGTTTGGGACATTTTATGTAGCATCAGAACTTAAAGCCCTTGAAGGGGTCTGTTCAAAAATAGAATTATTTCCCCCTGGACACTATTGGTCGAGTAAGGACGAAGCGCCAACAAAATGGTACAATAGAAGCTGGGTTGACTTTGAAGAAGTCAAAGACAACAAGACCAGTATTGATAATTTACATGATGCGCTTTCAGATGCGGTTCATCGCCAGCTTATGAGTGATGTACCCTACGGCGTCTTACTATCTGGCGGACTAGACTCATCTATAACCTCTGCACTAGCAAAGAAGTTTTCTTCGACGCGGGTGGAGTCAAAAGATACTCAATCCGCCTGGTGGCCACAATTACATTCTTTTTCAGTTGGATTGAAAGGTTCTCCTGATCTCGAAGCTGCCAAAAAGGTGTCTGAACATATCGGATCAATTCACCACGAAGTGATTTTTACCATCCAAGAAGGATTGGATGCCATTAGGGATGTTATTTATCACTTAGAAACTTACGATATTACAACTGTAAGAGCTTCTACTCCCATGTTTTTGATGGCCAGAAGCATTAAGTCTCATGGAATCAAAATGGTGCTCTCTGGTGAGGGAGCTGATGAATTATTTGGAGGTTATCTCTATTTTCACAAAGCACCATCTGCTGAGGAGTTTCATAAGGAAACAGTCAGGAAACTAGATAAACTCCACCAATACGACTGTTTAAGGGCCAATAAATCACTTGCAGCATGGGGGATTGAGGGTCGTGTTCCGTTTTTAGACAAAGAGTTTATTGATGTTGCCATGCGCATCAACCCTCAAGACAAGATGATCAACGCTGAACGAATGGAAAAATGGGTAGTCAGAAAAGCATTTGAAGACTATCTACCTGAAAGTGTTGCATGGCGACAAAAAGAGCAGTTTTCAGACGGTGTTGGGTACAGTTGGATTGATACACTTAAAGAAGTGGTTGAAGCAGCTGTTACAGATGATGAAATGGCAAATGCGCACTTCCGTTTTCCACTCCAAACACCTCAGAATAAAGAGGAATTTTATTATAGAAGTATCTTCGAGGAACATTTCCCCAGCGATGCAGCAGCGTTGAGCGTTCCCTCAGTTCCCTCGGTCGCTTGTAGCACCCCAATTGCACTGGAATGGGATGAAGCATTTAAGAACCAAAACGACCCTAGTGGACGTGCTGTTTCAAAAGTGCACGAAGACGCTTATAACGAGTAATTTTAACATTAATTATTCGTGAATTTTTTTCACACTTTGTGTTAATAACTTCACTTTGTTAAGGCCTTATAACCAGCATTTTCACTGGTCGATTCCGTATATTTGTTAGTATACGAAAAACGATAAAATCAGCTTTAAATTTATGAGTGAAGAAAACAATAATCCACAATATTCTGCGGACAGCATTCAGGCCCTTGAGGGAATGGAGCACGTCAGAATGAGACCTTCGATGTATATTGGAGATGTCGGCGTGAGAGGACTTCATCATTTGGTCTATGAGGTAGTGGACAATTCCATAGATGAGGCCTTGGCAGGTCACTGTGATACGATCTCAGTGATCATCAATGAGGATAACTCAATTACCACAGAAGATAACGGTAGGGGAATTCCTGTTGGGATGCACAAAAAGGAAGGTGTCTCTGCCCTAGAGGTGGTAATGACCAAAATTGGAGCTGGTGGGAAATTTGATAAAGATTCCTATAAGGTTTCCGGTGGGCTTCACGGTGTTGGAGTTTCTTGTGTAAATGCCTTATCTGAGCAATTAACAGCCACGGTCTATCGGGATGGTAAAATTTGGGAACAAATCTATGAAAGAGGAAAGCCGCTTAATCCAGTAGAGGAGAAGGGGGTTTCTGACAAGAATGGAACAGTCGTTACTTTCAAACCCGATCCGCAAATTTTTCAGCAAGTATTGGAGTACAATTACGATACCCTTGCGCAACGAATGAGAGAACTATCGTTTCTCAACAAGGGAATTACAATCAACTTAACCGATAAAAGAAGAAAAGACGATAATGGAGATTTTATCCATGAAAAATTCTTTTCAGATCAAGGGTTAAAAGAATTTATAAGGTTTTTGGACAGCAACCGAGAGCCCATTGTTCAGGATGTAATTGCTATGGAAGGCGAGAAAAACGGTATTCCTGTTGAAGTTGCCATGATTTACAATACTTCTTTCAATGAAAATCTACACTCTTATGTTAACAATATCAACACCCATGAAGGGGGTACACATCTTTCTGGATTTAGGAGGGGTTTAACAGGAACGCTAAAGAAATATGCGGATGCCTCTGGACTTTTGGATAAATTGAAATTCGAAATCGCTGGAGATGACTTTAGAGAAGGTTTGACTGCCATTGTATCGGTTAAAGTAGGTGAACCTCAGTTCGAGGGTCAAACAAAGACCAAACTCGGTAATAGAGAGGTAAGCGCAGCCGTTTCTCAATCTGTTTCCGAAATGCTTGAAAATTATTTAGAGGAACATCCCAATGATGCGAAAATAATTGTTCAAAAGGTAATTCTTGCGGCTCAGGCGCGACATGCTGCCCGTAAAGCCAGAGAAATGGTCCAACGAAAAACAGTGATGACTGGAGGAGGTTTACCTGGAAAACTCTCTGACTGTTCTGAGCAAGACCCTGCACTGTGCGAAGTGTTTTTAGTTGAGGGAGATTCTGCGGGAGGTACTGCCAAACAAGGAAGAGACCGAAATTTTCAAGCCATATTACCCTTAAGAGGTAAAATACTGAACGTGGAAAAAGCCATGCAACACAAGGTTTTTGAAAATGAAGAAATTAGAAATATATATACTGCCCTCGGTGTTACTATTGGGACAGAAGAGGATAGTAAAGCTTTGAATCTCGAAAAACTACGCTATCACAAAATTGTAATCATGTGTGACGCGGATGTTGACGGGAGCCATATTTCAACGCTAATTTTGACATTCTTCTTCCGTTACATGCGAGAATTGATTGAGTCGGGTTATGTTTATATCGCAACACCTCCCTTGTATTTGGTAAAAAAGGGAGCCAAAAAGACCTATGCTTGGGATGATGACCAAAGAGACCGTCTACAGCAGGAGTTTGGATCTGGTTCTAGTGTTCAGCGATATAAAGGTCTTGGAGAGATGAATGCGGAACAACTCTGGGATACTACAATGAACCCCGAAATGAGGACACTAAGAAGAGTAACTATTGACAATGGCGGTGAAGCTGATCGTATATTTTCCATGCTTATGGGAGACGAGGTACCTCCAAGAAGAGAGTTCATCGAAAACAATGCCATTTACGCTAATATTGACGCATAATATTCCAGTTTTCATTAGGCTCATCAACCTAAAAACTTTTATTTTTGGGTGATTTTAGAATTTTAAAAATTTAATTAATGAAAGTAACAGTTGTTGGCGCTGGTAATGTGGGTGCCTCTTGTGCAGAGTATATTGCTATTAAGTCTATAGCAAGTGAAGTGGTATTATTGGATATTAAAGAAGGTTTTGCCGAAGGTAAAGCTTTGGATTTAATGCAAACTGCAACTACCCTTGGTTTTAACTCAAGAATAAAAGGAGTCACCAATGATTACGCTGCCACCGCAGGTAGTGACGTTGTTGTTATAACCTCTGGTGTGCCTCGCAAACCAGGAATGACGAGAGAAGAATTAATCGGTATCAACGCAGGAATTGTCCAATCCGTATCTGAAAGCGTTTTAAAATACTCCCCAGACACCATAATTGTTGTTGTTTCGAATCCAATGGATACAATGACTTATTTGGCACTTAAAGCCACAGGCCTTCCTAAAAATAGAGTAATTGGAATGGGAGGTGCTTTAGATAGCTCACGTTTTAAGACTTATCTTTCATTAGCTCTCGACAAACCCGCAAATGACATTCAGGGTATGGTGATTGGTGGTCATGGAGACACGACCATGATCCCTTTGACAAGATTGGCGAGCTATAATGGAACTCCTGTTGCTCAACACCTCACAAAAGATGTATTAGATAAAGTTGCTGCTGACACCATGGTAGGAGGCGCAACATTAACCAAACTTTTGGGAACCTCGGCATGGTATGCCCCTGGTGCTTCAGTTTCCTATCTCGTTGATAGTATTGTTAATGATCAAAAACGAATGATACCCTGTTCCGTTTTCTTAGCTGGTGAATACAATCAAGATGACATCTGTATTGGTGTACCTTGTATCATAGGCAAGGATGGGGTGGAAGCTATCATTGATGTTAATTTGAATACTGCAGAACAGGAAAAATTTGATCAGAGCGCTACTGCCGTTCGAAATATGAATCAAGCGCTAAATGAGGTTTTGAAATAACCCAACCCATTCAATCCCTAATTGACTGACCAAAAAAACTTTAAACCATTTTTAAAGTTGTTATTTCATTGGCTAAACTTTATATTTGCACGCTTGATTTAGCATAAAAAAAAACCAAAATGCAAAATAACGGACTCATCAGACTATTTGCTATCCTTTTCGGATTTGTGAGTATCTATCAACTTTCCTTTACTTTTATTGCCAGTCAAAAAGAGGCGGAAGCCAAGGAATTTGCCATTTCAAAATACGCAGAAGACGTTCCTAATTACATTGAATTAAGGGATAATGCTTCTTCAAATTATTTAGATTCAATCGGTGGTATTTCCATATTTGGCTTCACTTCCTACAACGATGCTAAGGGTAAAGAACTCAACAAAGGACTCGATTTAAAAGGAGGGATCAATGTTATTCTTCAGATTTCAGTCAGAGATATTTTGAAAGGCTTGGCTGAAAACTCTAAAAACCCTGTTTTCAATAAAGCCCTTGATGAAGCTGATATACTCCAGCAGCGTAGTAATGACCCCTATGTCGAATCGTTTTTTAATGCTTTTGAAACGATAAGTGGAGATGTAAATCTAGCGAGTCCCGATATTTTTGCAAATCGAACATTAAGCGATGAAATTACTTTTCAGATGGGAGACCAAGAGGTGCAACCCATTTTAAGGAGAAAAGTAGATGAATCCATTATCTCTGCCTTTGAGGTATTGAGAAAACGTATTGATAAATTCGGGGTTACCCAGCCTAATATTCAGCGTTTGGGATCTTCCGGGAGAATTTTGGTTGAATTACCAGGTGCTAAGGATGTAGATCGAGTTAAAAACCTTTTACAAAGCACTGCTCAATTAGAATTTTGGGAAACTTACAAAAATGATCAGTTAATTAATTTCTTAGCTCAAGCGAATGAGTATTTAAAAACTGTTGTTGCAGTGGAGGATGAAACTATTGAGGAAGATACTGATGAATCATCTATAGATAACCTGTTGGCTGATGTTGAGGCTCAAGATTCGACCAGTGTTGCTTCTGTGAATCCAATTTTGGATTTGGTGGTAGGTTATGGGTATCAAGGAGGGCCAGTACTAGCTCAATTTGCTGCTAAAGACGCTGATAAATTAATAGGATATTTAGATAACCCAGAAGTTAGAAAATTATTACCTAGGGCATTGAGATACATCAAATTTGCCTGGGGTAAACCAGCTCCAAATAGCGAGGTAATTGATTTGTATGCACTTAAGTCCAATAGAGACGATCTAGCTCCACTTAGTGGTGGCGTGGTCGTTGATGCAATGCAAACCTACGATATGTCAGGAAGCCCTGCTGTATCTATGCAAATGAATTCCCAAGGCGCAAGAACCTGGGAAGCCATGACGGGAAAAGCATTCCGTGAAGCCACTAATATCGCTATTGTTCTTGATAATATTGTCTATTCAGCTCCTGGTGTTTCAAGCGGTCCTATTTCAGGAGGTCGTTCTGAAATTACAGGTAATTTTTCTCTAAACGAAGCGATTGATTTGGCGAATGTTCTTAGAGCTGGTAAGCTACCCGCTGCAGCTGAAATCATCCAATCCGAAATTGTAGGACCTTCATTGGGAAGAGAGGCCATTCAAAGCGGTATATATTCTTTTGTAATTGCTTTGATTTTGGTTTTGATTTGGATGGTGTTTTACTATGGATCCGCAGGAATCTTTGCTGATATTGCCTTAGTATTGAATATCCTACTCATTTTAGGAATTCTTGCTGGACTAGGAGCAGTACTTACTTTACCTGGTATTGCAGGAATTGTCTTGACCATAGGTATTTCTGTCGATGCGAATGTATTGATTTTTGAAAGAATCCGTGAGGAGCTCAAAAAAGGTAAAGGTTTAAGGAAATCAGTCGCAGATGGATTTAATAATGCTTTGTCATCCATATTAGATGCAAATATTACTACAGGTCTTACGGCTTTAATTTTATTTGTTTTTGGAACAGGACCCATAAAAGGTTTTGCAACCACCTTATTAATCGGTATTGCGACCTCCTTGTTTACTGCCATCTTTATTACGCGATTGCTTATTGATGCGAGAAACGAAAAAGGTAAAGGGATCTCTATAGGTACTAAGTTGACGCAGTCCTTATTGAGCAACATCAATATAAGTTTCCTTGAAAAAAGAAAAATAGCTTACATCGTTTCAGGTGTAATTTTAATTATTAGTCTGGTTTCCCTGAGTTTACAAGGCCTTAATCAAGGAGTTGATTTTGTCGGTGGACGCTCCTATACCGTTCGTTTTGATCAAATTATTAGTCCTTCTGAGGTTCAATCTAATCTTATCAATTCTCTAGGAAGTGCAGAGGTAAAAACATTTGGTGAGGAGAATCAATTAAAAATCACAACCAACTATAAGGTGGATGTTGAGGGACTAGCCGTTGACAATGAAATACAAGATATTCTTTACAACTCGCTGCAGCCCTTCCTGCCAGATGGATATTCCTATGATCAGTTTGTTAATGGTTCGGATGATAAGCAGGTTGGAATCATGTCATCCATCAAAGTTGGTCCGACTATTGCTGATGATATTAAGAAAAACTCTTTCCTTGCGGTTATAGGATCACTTATAGTGGTTTTCCTTTATATTCTATTGAGATTTAGAAGGTGGCAATTCTCGCTTGGAGCGGTTGCAGCCGTATTCCATGATGTATTAATCGTTTTGGGGATTTTCTCCTTGACCTATAAGTTTATGCCCTTTAGTATGGAAATCAATCAGGCATTCATTGCAGCGGTACTCACAGTGATTGGATATTCGTTGAATGATACTGTGGTTGTATTTGATCGAATTAGAGAGTATGTTGGTGAGCATACTAAATGGGAATTTAATAAAACTGTAAACGCCGCATTAAACAGTACTTTGAGTCGAACGTTGAACACCTCTCTTACCACACTGATTGTTCTTTTAGCAATTTTTGTATTTGGTGGTGAGTCCATTCGAGGCTTTATGTTCGCATTAATTATTGGTGTAATTGTAGGGACTTATTCCTCAGTTTTCATAGCCACACCAGTAATGTTTGATACCCAAAAAGGCAAAGCAATAGCAGAGGAGACAGAATAAAATTTAATATTATATATAAAAAAAGTCGTCTATTGGAACGACTTTTTTTATGGGGTATTTTCAATATGAGCCAAGTGATGATCACCATGCCATGAATACAGTGCTAAGGCTACATGTAGGGGGTAATATTTGTCTCTATTAGGATGGTAGTAACTTCTTTGTAAGTCCTCTAGTTTAATACTGTTAAGGAGTGTTGACCAACGCTGATGGATTCCTTTAATTATCTGCAAGCTTCCACTTATGTCTTCTAGTGTCGCATCTGCTGTAGTCGCCCAATCTGCTGGTTTATAATCCATAATGGTTGGAGTGTCGACTAAAAGCGCTTGTTTGAATCGGATGTAATTGTGGGTATGACTGTCAGCAATGTGATGAATTAGTTGTGCAATTTGCCAACCTCCTGAACGGTATGGTTTTTTTAAATCAGCTTTACTGAGGTGTTTGATTTTATCTCCTAATTCATTGGGGTAATCGGCAATCTTTTTTTTATGAAATTCGAAACTTTTTTGAGTCATTTCAGACTCCCATTCAAATCTCCCAATAGGATATCTTAATTTTTCAAGTGTTTGATCGTTCATGACTTCAAGATTAAGCTTTTTGTTTATTGAAAGACAATGCTAGTATACCAAACCCTAATAATATAAAGGGAATACTTAACCACTGACCAGTGGAAAACATTGGCATCGCAACTTCGAAACCACCTTGACTTTCTTTGATGAATTCTACAAAAAATCTAACGGTAAACAAACCAATAAAGAATAGACCAAGCAAGAATCCCTTTTGATCTCTAAAGGGGGTGTTGTATAGCTTTCTGAGTATAAAGAAAAGAATTAAATAGCCAAACGCTTCATACATCTGAGCAGGATAACGCGGAAGGGTTTCTCCGCGGTTTTGAAAGATCACACCAAAATTTGAACCAGTGTATTTTCCGACGATTTCTGAGTTAAAGAAATTTCCAGTCCTAACAAAAAAACCGCCGATGGCCACTGGAATAGTCAAACGATCGAGTATCCATAAAAGTGGTTTAAACTTATAAATACGTTGATAGGTATAAATACCAATTAAAATACCTATGGTTGCGCCGTGGCTTGCCAATCCTCTAAATCCTATAAACTCATAACCTGATATCAGGCCAAACAACATTGAACTTCCCTCAATCGCCTTGATGGGAAGTAAAATCTCTAAAGGATGATCCTGAAAGTAGTCCCAATTATAGAAAAACACTTCACCTAATCTTGCACCCAACAAGGTTGAAACAACCATAAAAATAAAAAGGGGCTCCAGATACTTTATGTCTATATTTTCTTTGACAAACATTTTTTTGTAGAGTCGAAGCCCTAACAAAAATGCGGCGATAAACATCAAACTGTAAATATGTAATCCAAAACCACCAATCTCAAAGAGTTTCTCTGTTGGTGCCCAATTAAATTTTAACGGAATCATGATTAAGGTTTTTTTAAATCTTGTGAGTTAAAAGTAATACAAAAATTGAATTCAATAGGATTGAAAATGTTAAGGAACGGGGTCATAACCACTTTTACCCCAAGGATGGCATTTTGAGATGCGCTTTACCGTTAAAAACCCACCTTTGAGCACTCCATACTTTTTAAATGACTTTAGGGCATAATGTGAGCAAGTAGGTGAAAACCTACAGCTAGGGGGGAAAAGAGGCGAAATAAAATTTTGATAAGCTTTGATCAAAATTACAAACGGGAAGATGAATATTTTTTTGAGCATTGAAGCGAGGTTAATCTAAAGTAAAGCTAGTACCCTCCTTGCCATCTTTAAGTTGTACACCGTATTTTTTTAGCTGATCCCTAATTTGATCTGAAGTTTGAAAATCTTTATTTTCTCTTGCTTTATTCCTTAATTCTATAAGTAATGCAACAGTTTGATTGAGTTTGTCCTCTGTTGCAGTGTTAGATTTTTTTTCAGGTTCGATACCTAGAACATCATGGATAAATATAGGAAGCATTTTATTTAGCATTTCCCATTGATGCTCACTGATTGGGTGAGCTTTGTGGATAACCAAATTAATAAACTTCACAGCTTCAAAGAGTTGCGCAATCAACAATGGACTATTGAAGTCATCGTCCATCGCTGCGTAGCACTTTTTGATCCATTGATCGGTATCAAAATCACCACTTGAATCAAAGACTTTGTGTTTGGATAGATTATTTACTGCTTCGATCATTCTATGGTAGCCTTTCTCAGAAGCATCCAGAGCATCTTGACTTATATCCAGTATACTTGTATAATGTGCTTGCAACATAAAAAAACGGACTACTTGAGGACTATATGGTTTGCTGAACTTATCGTTATTACCAGTGAATATGTCCATTGGAAGGATATTATTTCCAGTTGATTTGGCCATTTTCTTGCCATTGAGAGTCAGCATATTAGCATGTAGCCAATACTTGACGGGCGGTTTTTTATTGACCGCTTCTGCCTGCGCAATCTCACACTCGTGATGTGGAAATTTTAGATCCATGCCTCCGCCGTGTATGTCAAAAGATTCTCCCAAATATTTTGTACTCATGGCTGTACATTCCAAATGCCACCCTGGGAAACCATCGCTCCATGGGGATGGCCAGCGCATAATGTGTTGGGTTTCTGCTTTTTTCCACAAGGCGAAATCTTGTGGGTTTTTTTTGTCGCTTTGTCCGTCTAGTGTTCTAGTATTGTGAATTAATTCTTCGATTTTCCTTCCACTGAGCTTTCCATAGTGGTAAGTCTCATTGTACTTTAAAACATCAAAATAAACAGAACCATTGACCTCATATGCCAATCCTTGGTCTAGAATATTTTTGATTAGCTCAATTTGCTCTATTATATGACCAGTAGCCGTTGGTTCGATTCCAGGAGGAAGGGTATTAAACTTTTCTAGGATTTGATGAAAATCTACGGTGTAAAACTGAACGACTTCCATCGGTTCAATTTTTTCAATCCGAGCTTTCTTGGCTATTCGATCTTCCCCACTGTCTTCATCGTTTTCCAAGTGTCCTGCATCGGTGATATTTCTTACATAACGAACTTTATAGCCCAGATGTTTGAGATACCGATAAATTAAATCGAAAGATATGAAGGTGCGGCAATTACCCAAATGGACGTTACTGTAGACTGTTGGGCCACAAACATACATTCCGACATATCCTGGGGTAAGTGGTTCGAAAGGCTCTTTTTTGCCGCTTAATGAATTTAAAACTACTAGGGAATGGTTGATCAAAACTCTGTTTCCAGTTTAATGTAATCCAAAAATTCTCGCTTGCTTTCTTTTTCTTTGAATCGCCCACTGAATTCTGCAGTTACTGTACTACTGGAAATATCGCTTATCCCTCTTGAGTTAACACACAAATGTTTTGCGTCAATGACACAGGCGACATCCTCAGTACCCAGAATTTTCTTTAACTCTTCAACAATTTGAAGGGTAAGTCTTTCCTGTACTTGTGGTCGTTTTGCATAATAATCAACAATTCTATTCATTTTTGAGAGTCCTACAACAGTACCGTTAGAAATGTAGGCGACATGGGCTTTTCCTACTATGGGAAGTAAATGATGCTCACAAGTAGAGTACAGGGTGATGTTTTTTTCGACTAACATCTCCCCATATTTGTATTTATTTTCGAAAGTGGATGATTCTGGTTTGTTATCGGGGTGCAGTCCACTGAAAATTTCATTGACAAACATTTTGGCAACCCTTCTTGGTGTCCCTTTCAAACTGTCATCTGTCAAGTCCATCCCCAGTATATTGAGAATTTCCTGGACTTTATCTTCAATGAGCAATGTTTTTTTGGCATTACTCATTTCAAATGCATCTTTTCTCAGTGGGGTCTCCCTTGAACTGCCGTGATGATTGTCTCCGATTTCATCGAACTGCTTCGAAAGTAATTTTTCTAATTTCATAGCTATAAAAACTATTGCAAAGATAGTTATTTATCAATAAATAAGCGGTACACATTGATTTGCCAAATATCAGTAGTGAAGATTATAATTTGATGGTATAGCTTACCAAGAATTGACTTTGTTTATTGTTTAAGTCAATGACGTCAGTAAGCCCTTCCTGATACATGGATTCTGATCTTTCGACTTCTTGTAGGAATAATCCAAGACTCAACATACTGCCACCAAAATCATAACCTAAACCGAAAGAGTAACCTTTACTCAGATCACTGTCTATACTGTTTATGGATTCACGATTGAAATACCCTGAACGTAAACTCAGCTTTTCAATTCGGTATTCAGCTCCTAGTTTTAAAGTACCTGCCGATTGTAAAGTCCGTTCGATTTTTCTGTTTTGGTTCATCAAGTTATTATCACCTCTTCCAATGTTAAATTTTAAGTTGCTGTAATCCGTTAAATCATATTGAACACTGAGTAATCCCTTTGTTCCAAAAACATAGGCCAACCCACCTGATAGTGTGGATGGTGTTTTTATTTGGTACTCATAGACATTAATAATTCTGGGGTCAATGATATCAATTTCAGCACCTTCAGAAGTTTCGATGTATTGAAGCAATTCATCTGTAAAGTTATACCATGTAGAACTTTGATAGCTTAGACCAATCCTCAAATTATTTTTCAATTTATAGATTGCTCCTAATTGGAAGGAAAATCCATCCCCCACTGTAAATAATTCATTTTCAAATACAGTATAATTAAAATTAGAATCCGACCCATAATTGAACTCCTCTAAGTTGTCAATACGACGAAACTCTGTACGATGACTGTTAAAATTCATACCCACGTATAGATTTTCTTGAAACTGGGCACTGATGTTAAAGGTGTGTTTACTGTTGTTTCCAGAATTTACCACAAAAAAATCATGATCAACAGCTTGATTTTGTGGATTGCTATTAGAAAGATAAATCAAGTTATCATCGTTTTCATCAACTGGATTAATGATATAGCTTTGAAAACCTAAAAAAGCTTGTTGACTTCCAAATCCAAGATTGTTTCCAAGATATTCGTAGGATTCTGAAAGAGACTCATCGTCATATGTTCTGATATCTCTATAAGGTATCCCTTGTGCATAATTTAAAAAATAGTTATCGATCCCTCTGCTAGGATTAGTGCCGATGGCGTTGTATTTATAATCAAAGCTTTGCGTTTTTTGGTAATTGTAGGCAAAAATTAATTTAGTTATTCCGTTTTCAACAGTATTTCCTAAAACAAAAACTGCTCCAAATTGACTGATGTTAAAAGCGTCAGAATTAAGGTTATTCGAACTTCCTAGATAATTTGTATTGATTTTATTACCAACAATATTTAGTGAACCTCCAAATTCTGAGTTAATAAATACCGCTGCTCCTGCGGGGTTGTCATTGATGGCAGAAAAATCACCGCCAAGGGCATTGAAAGCGCCGCCCATACCAATATACCTAGCGGTGCCTGCAAGTTCAGGTCGCGCATACCGCAATGCATCTTCCATGGATTGTGCATGGATTCCAATACTGCATAAGCATGCTAATAGAACATGGGTAATGTACTTTTTCATTTGTTTTTTTTTAAAGATTAACGACCTCTGGAACTACTTCTACCGCTGCTGCTAGAGCTTCTTGACCCCGAACTGTAACTGGGTGAGGAATAAGATCTTCCACTGCTGTAGTTTGATGATCGCGATGATCCATAACTATTGGATGACCTGCTACTACTTTCATAAGAACTTCTTCGGGAAGTATAATTACTATTTGACCCTCTGGAGGAAGAACTTTTCCGCGTTGTAGATCGCGAAGTGGAGGCACTGTTAGAGGGACTTACACTCGAATCATTTTTATTGGTACTTACATTACTTGAACCTCTACCAACGTTGTAACGCTTGATATTAGAACCACTACTTTGGGTAGTGCCACGCGAGTTAGTAGAGCCGTTTCGGTTGTTAGTATTGTAATTAGAGATAACTTGAGAGGATCGTCCACCTCTTGAGGTGTTGGATCTGGAATAGACGTTATTTCCTCTTGAAGAACCAGCGCGTGAATAGCCTCTACTATATCCATTGTAGGCATAACCATTATAAAAATGTCGCGACCCGTAGGGATAGCCATAACCATAGGGGTAACCGTACCCATAGGGATAACCGAATCTAAAGGGATTGCCGAATCGATTAAAGGGAGTGTAAAAACTATATCCCCAAGGACTGTAAAAGTTTCCAAAGCCCCGGCCATAATAGCCACCCCAAAAAGGATCGTAAAAAGAATTAAAGAATCCCCAGTTGCGATTAAAATATCCCCAGGGGTTATTGTTGACATAATAAATTTCTGTCCTTGAGGTTCGATCTCCCCAGGGTACTTGCGAATTAACGTTTACATTACTGTTGCCATTATTACTGGAATAATTTTCAGTATCGGTAAAAGTTTGATTTTGAGGATTTTCTAAAGATGAATAATCGTCTGCCAAATTACCAAAGTAATCTTTATAGTATACGTTTTCTCCATTATTGTTTGTAGGGCGTTCCGAAGTTACTGTTGGATTAGAATCACCATAAATTCCATCTGAGCCATAATAGGATACTCCCTGATAGCTTCCACATGATAGAAGAGTTAACAAAAAACCAAAAATCATAAAGCGTGTAGTTTGAATAAAAATGGAATTTGTTCTCATAGTTGACAATTTTTATGGTGAATCACAAACGAAAAAAATAGTAGTTTTGTGCTTCGTGTTATTTCGTAAGTTACTTAAAACAAAATCTGTGCCAAACTTCTAATGGGAAAAAAATTAACAAAGAGATCAGAAGATTATTCTAAGTGGTATAACGAGTTGGTCGTTATGGCTGATTTGGCTGAGAACTCAGCGGTACGAGGCTGTATGGTGATTAAACCTTATGGCTATGCGATTTGGGAAAAAATGCAGGCTGAGTTGGATAAAATGTTTAAGGCAACTGGTCATCAAAACGCTTACTTTCCTTTGTTTGTTCCCAAAAGTTTATTTGAAGCAGAAGAGAAAAATGCAGAAGGTTTTGCTAAAGAATGTGCTGTTGTAACCCATTATAGGCTTAAAACTGATCCTGAGGATAATTCAAAATTGATGGTAGATCCTGAGGCTAAGTTGGAAGAAGAGCTGGTCGTTCGCCCTACCAGTGAAGCGATTATATGGAGTACCTATAAAAATTGGATTCAGTCCTATCGAGATTTACCGATCTTAATCAATCAGTGGGCAAATGTAGTTCGCTGGGAGATGCGCACTAGATTATTTCTAAGGACTGCTGAATTTTTGTGGCAAGAAGGGCACACTGCCCATGCTACCAAAGAAGAGGCATTAGAAGAAACAAAACTTATCAATCAATTGTATGCAGACTTCGTCCAAAACTTTATGGCAATCCCAGTCATTCAGGGTGTGAAGTCTGAGAGCGAAAGGTTTGCAGGAGCCGTAGAGACTTACTGTATAGAAGCATTAATGCAAGATGGGAAAGCCCTTCAGGCAGGTACCTCTCACTTCCTAGGTCAAAATTTTGCCAAAGCATTTGACGTTAAATTTGCCACTCAAACGGGCGGACTAGAACATGTATGGGCTTCCTCTTGGGGGGTGTCTACACGCTTAATGGGCGCACTTATTATGACACATAGTGATGACAATGGTTTGGTTTTACCTCCAAATTTAGCACCGATTCAAGTGGTTATTATTCCGATTTATAAAGGGGAAGAACAACTAGCGGGAATATCAGAGGTGGCCAATAAAATTAAAAATGAACTAATTGCTGAGGGCATTTCGGTCAAGTATGATGACCGAGATAATTTTAAACCTGGTTATAAATTTAATGACTATGAACTCAAAGGCGTTCCAATCAGAATAGCCATTGGCCCAAGAGATTTGGAAAACAAGGTCGTAGAGATGGCAAGAAGGGATACGCTAAATAAATCCTCAGTTCCAGTAAGTGAAGTGACTGAAAATATTAAAAATACACTTGATGAGATACAGCTTAACCTTTACTCTAAAGCACTTAAGTTCAGAGATGATCACATAACTGAGGTGAATACTTTTGACGATTTTAAAGCTGTACTGTCTGAAAAGGGAGGTTTTGTATCTGCTTACTGGGATGGAACTTCGAAAACCGAGGAGGCAATCAAAAAGCAGACCAAAGCAACAATAAGATGCATAACTGAGGACCCCTCAACCGAAGAGGGAAAATGTGTGTATTCCGAAAAGCCAGCTAAAACAAGGGTTTTATTTGCAAAAGCTTATTAATTTAAAATTCTCATTTTTTTTACCGTTGATTAAATCCAAGAAGTAGCTTTTTTTTAAGTTGCGTAGTATTGGTTTAGGTTAATCTAACCAATTGAATTAATGGATTTTATCTAATAAAAAATGGAGCTGAACCATACATAGTTGAAGGTAAAAATAAGATTCATTTAAAATAAGATTTGGGCTTCACTGTTATATTAAATCAATTTAATTTTAATGTCTTTGAGGGAAAAAAATGTTTTAAGGGCAAATAAGTGTCATTATTAATCAATTTTTAGATTGCATTATAATTTTTTTCATTTAAATTTGCGACCTGAAAATATTGGCCCGTTCGTCTATCGGTTAGGACGCCAGGTTTTCATCCTGGAAAG
>CAJWGK010000050.1 GCA_913030895.1 uncultured Flavobacteriaceae bacterium
CTTGCCAACGGGTGATAAAATTGTCTTTTATGGGGTGTGCATTCTTTGCAACAAAGTGTTGTTCCATATCAAACAAATATACAATCTAATGCTTTTTAAGACTGATTGCAAAACCGTTTTATTTATTATTGTTGCTTTTGAAAAGTACTTAACCTAAATAAATATTATGTTTTCTAAATCTACCATTTGGTCTTCTCTAGTAGTTTTTGTGTTTTTTTACATTGTGCCTTTTCTATTTTTTAAAGCTGCAGAAGCCTGTTTTGAAGAGTATATTATAATTGATATAACGCGTCCAGATGCGGAGTATAAAATTGGTTGGCTTACTTTAGGTATCTTGGTTATGTCATATGCTTTTGTTCACATGTTCCAAAAATGGTCTGGCGGGATATTCAGTAATAAAAAGGGATTTGTTTTTGGTCTTTGGGTATCGCTTTTAGTAGTCGTATCTATGAGTTTAATTCGATATGCAACACATAGTGCATTTCAAGCACCTTTCTATATTTTAGATGGTATATTTTGGACTGCTATGTACGCAATTGGAGGTGTTTTTGCGGCAATTGTTTCTAGGACAACAAGTTAAACCACAAACAGGATTTGATAAATAAACCTCGTGCCTAGCGTGGTTTTTTTAATTTTTTGGTACAATGCTAATACCAAAACCACCAGCAGCAACAGTTGTAATTTTTAATACTGTTTTGCGAGTAATCGTCTTGGTTTCTATCACATACGCCTGCGGATTGGTTTTAAAATCAGCACTTTTATGATCACGATAAATGGTAGCCATATAGGTCTTTTTATCATCTAAAAAAGAACAATCTACTATAGCTTTGCGTTTGTTGTAACCATTACTATTCCCCACAAACCAATTTGAACTCCCCTTTTCTTTACGTGCAATGGTAATATATTCCCCAGGTTCTGCTTCAAGATAGACTGATTTTTCCCAATCAACACCTACGTCTTTTATAAACTGAAAAGCATCCATAAAACGTTCATAATGTTCCGGTAGATCTGCAGCCATTTGCAATGGTGAATACATAATTACATAAAGCCCTAATTGGTTTGCTAACGTAGTGTTTACATGTGAGTTGTTATTTGGATTTAATTTACTTATATCCATTTCAAAAACACCAGGAGTATAATCCATCGGTCCCCCTACAAGGCGAGTGAATGGTAAAATTGTAGTGTGATTAGGTTTCGAGCCTCCAAACGCTTGAAACTCTGTTCCGCGGGCAGATTCATTGGCAACAAGGTTTGGGTAGGTACGGGCAATTCCCGTAGGACGCACCGCCTCATGGGCATTTACCATAATCTTATAATCAGCAGCTTTTTTTACAGCATAATTGTAATGATTTACAATAAACTGACTGTAATGATGCTCGCCACGTGGAATTATATCACCTACATATCCACTTTTTACAGCATTATAGCCGTTGTCCCTCATAAACTTGTAAGCCTTATCCATATGTCGTTCATAATTTCGCACCGACGACGAAGTTTCATGGTGCATAATGAGCTCTACACCCTTGGATTTTGCATATCCATTAAGCGTTTCAACATCAAAATCAGGATATGGGGTAACAAAATCAAACACGTAATCTTTGGAGTGACCAAACCAATCCTCCCAGCCTTCATTCCAACCTTCAACTAAAATTCCATCAAAACCGTGTTTTGCTGCAAAATCTATATAGCGTTTTACATTCGTATTGTTGGCTGCGTGCGTTTTGTTAGTTGATACTTTAGAAAAATCTGTCTCCCCCAGCTTAACTGCTCTTACATCATTAGTATAACTCCACGAGCTTTTTCCTGTAATCATTTCCCACCATACGCCCATATACTTCATGGGTTTTATCCATGAAGTATCCGTAATGGCACATGGTTCATTTAGGTTATACGTTATTCTAGATGCTAGAATGTTGCGGGCATCATCACTTACAATTACCGTTCGCCATGGCGTATTGTGTGGGGTAACCATATATGCCATATTGCCAATAGCATCTGGTGTAAGCCATGATTCAAAAATCAAGGTTTTAGGGTCTAAATTTAGATGCATCGCAGGGTAATCTATCAATGCCGCCTCATGGATATTGATGTAAAATCCATTATCGGTTTTAAGCATTAGGGCTGTTTGCACTCCTGTTTTGGAGAACTGTTCTTGAGAAGCATTTCCGGTAAGAACAACATCAAAAAGAGATTCAATTTCAGAGATCCGAGAGGTGGTATAGTCGTATTCTTGTGTGTCATAATCTCCAGGAATCCAATGAGCTATGTGGTCTCCAGTCATCGCAAAACCGGTACGCTCTTGCGCAATAATAAAATGTCCTAACTGGTCTTGAACGGGAAACTCGTAACGAAAACCAATTCCTTCGTCATACACACGAAATCGAATATTCATCTTTCGATTTTTGTCTTGTTGTTCCAAAGCAATCAGCATTTCATTGTAATGATTACGGATGGTTTTTTCTTCACCCCAAACGGGTTTCCATATTTCATCTTTTGTGTCAAAACGCACATCTAATACTCTGAAATTTTGAAGTAGTGGCAACGCATCTACTAACTCAAATCCCATATGACTTTGTGCTATTACAGTTTGACCTTTGTGGAGCATTTGATAATTAGGAGCGCCTTCATTAGTAAGTGAAAAAATAACCTCAGATTGCTTGTTCGGAGATAGACAGTTTTGTCCTATTAACATTTGAGGTGTTAAGGCAAAAACAAAAATTAAAATCCCTTTTTTCATGATGTATACAGTTTAATTTGTGGCTAAAATATACTCCCAAGGGGCAAGTGTCACCTCAGAAAGCGAAAGTTGACTATCTTGAAAAACATCGGAATAAGTACCTTCAATTTCTAACCGAACAGTTTGTGGAGTTGCTGAGCAATTGCCTATAAAAAAGAGGGTGTCATCTCCTTTGGTTCTTGAAAAAGCCAATACATTTTCATTGTCGTGAGAGAGAAGTGAAATAGTAGCTGGATTTACGCCAACATCCAAGGCGGAAGTCGACTTTTTAAGCTTGTTTAAAGTCTTGTAAAGTAACATAAAAGACGATTCTGTCTTGGGAATAAAATCCTTTTCGAAAAATTTCAACCGTTTATCTAATCCGTATTCTTGACCAGAATAAATTAGGGGAACACCAGGCATAGCGTAAGTCAATACTGCCATCAATTCACTTGCATCACCCATACGTTCTTCAACCGTTCCATTCCATGAATTTTCATCGTGATTTGAGGTAAAACTCATAACTGCATGCTTTGGATTATAGTTTTTTTGAACCGCTACAAGGTGGTCTGCTAAATCAGTTGCGTTCATTTTTCCTTGCGCCACTTGGTTGAGCCTGTTATGCCCAGGCCAATCGTAGGACATATCAAACAGTTCAATAAGTGGATAGCCGCCTTTGTGGTTTCCGTCAGATTCTGCCAACATTACAACAGGCTTTATAGCATTAAGTCTAGCAATGGCTTTTTCCCAAAAAGGAATTGAAATATTATAAGCAGCATCACAACGGTAGCCATCAACATCAGCTTCTTCTACCCAATACGCCATATCGTCCTCCAACGCTTGAAGCATTTCAGTATTCTCAAAATTTAGCCCAGCAACGTCGGACCAGTCCGGATTTGGAGGAATAATATTTCCGTTTTCGTCTTTAATATACCAATCGGGATGCGCCGTAATCCAAGGGTGATCCCAAGCTGTATGCCCTGCAACCGAATCAAGCATAACAAACATTTCTAGATCGTGCGCAGCATCAACCAACGCTTTAAAATCGTCAATCGTGCCAAATTCTGGATTTATTCCTCTATAATCACTTATTGAGTAGTAGCTACCAAGTGTTCCTTTTCGGTTGATTTTGCCAATGGGATGAATGGGCATAAACCATAAAATATCTACACCCAACGCTTTAATCTGTGGCAAAAATTCTTGAAACGCCTTAAATGTTCCTTCTTCAGTAAATTGTCTAATATTAACTTCATAAATAACCGCATCCGAAAGGTACTGGTCTGAAAACACAAATGCTTTTGATGTTTTGCTTTCTGACGTATTCTGACAGGAGCTAAAAAATAGGGTAATTGATAAAACAACTAATAATGCTCTCATATTTGTGGGGTTTTAAAGGATATAATTTTAATTGATTTGGCGGATACAGTTAATGGTTTTGTTAATGAGATCTCAGTTTCTGTAAACACATCTTTTCCCGATTTCACACTACCAATGCGTTCAACAAAACGACTAAAGTCTAAGGTTTGTGCTTCTTTGTTTGCGTTAAGTACGACCATAATAGTTTTATCTTTTGTAAATCTAAAATAGGTGTACACTTCATTTTTGGGGCTGTAATGCATGGTGTTACCATAATGAATTACAGGCTCATTTTTACGCCAGTTAAATACTTGTGAAGTAAAGTCATAATACATTTTTTCAGATTCAGTTCGCCCCGACTCTGTAAAAGCGCTTCGTTTATCTTCTTGCCAGCCTCCAGGGAAATCACGTCGTAAATCGGCATCTCCGTTTTCTTTAAGTCCTTGCATACCTATCTCTGTACCATAATATGTTTGAGGAACACCTCGAACAGTTGCCATGAGTGTAGTAACTATTTTAAAATCTCCAATATCAGCTGTTATTTCATTGATACGTGTAGTATCATGATTCTCCAAAAACACCATCAAATTGTTTGGATTGTCATATAAAAAATCGTTTTGGAATACCTTGTAGATTTTGTTCATTTTTTGATCCCACCAAGGGGTTTGACCATTATAAGCTTCGTGAACTGCAGCATACAGGGCAAAGTCTTTAACGTGGGTAACATGAGAGTTGAACCCGCTAAGAGCTGCAACTGGACTATCTTTTTGCCAATATGAAAGGTGTACCGGATTCATCACCCAACTTTCGGCAACAATACTAAAATTGGGATATTCATCCATAATGGCTTTGCTCCATTTCGTAACCTCATCACGACTATTGTACGGATAGGTGTCTACCCGTAATCCAGAAAGATCGGCATATTCTATCCACCAAATGGCATTTTGGGTAAGGTATTTAAGTAGTTGCGGCTGCTTTTGATTAAGGTCAGGCATGGTTTTGACAAACCACCCGTTAACCATTCCCTTTATATCAACTTCTGCAGCATACGGGTCTGTAAAAATTTCTTTGGCATGATTGGAAGGCGTAAAGCTATCCCATTGATTTATCCAGTCAGTTGAAGGTAAATCTTTGATCATATAGTGTTCTAAACTCCAATGATTTACTACATAATCCATGATAAGCTTCATGTTGCGTTTACGCATTTCGACAGCTAGTTTCTTGTAGATTTGGTTGGTACCAAATCTTCTGTCTATC
Source organism: uncultured Flavobacteriaceae bacterium (assembly GCA_913030895.1). GTDB lineage: Bacteria > Bacteroidota > Bacteroidia > Flavobacteriales > Flavobacteriaceae > UBA8316. Next base: position 5,330 of record CAJWGK010000050.1, read on the forward strand.
TGATAAACATCACTTGCAGCATACATATGATACGATCCTTCAGGGTCATTATCTTCCACAACAGGTGTATTCCAAATTGCTGTAACACCTAAACTTTCGATATAATCTAAATGATCTATAATACCCTGTAAATCGCCACCATGACGTGCCCAAGGATCAGCACGATTTGGCTTGTCTGAAAGCTCTGGATGTGCGTCATTCGAGATATCGCCATTTGCAAAACGATCAGGCATAATCAGGTAAATAAAATCCGAACTATTGTATCCTTCACGAAGACGTGATCCAACTTCCCTTTCTTTCAACGTGTAGGAAACAGTAATAGTTTTTTTGGTTTTATGCTGCAGTGTTAAACTATATTCCCCCGAATTTGTATTAGCTAAATCTACATACACAAAAAGATAGTTGTGACTTTCAAGACGCACAACATCTGTGATTTTTAGGGACTCTGATTTTACATCATAATGCGCCAAATCATCTCCGTAAAGGGTTATCATTAAAGATGAATTGTGCATATCCTCCCACCAAAATGGGGGTTCTACTTTGGTAACCTGAGCTGAAAGGGTAAGGGATAGAAATAATAAAATAAATTTGTACATAGTGGATTTTTTAATTCTCAGTTATTTAGAATCGTGTGTTCCTGGAAAAAAGAAACTTTTTCTCCGTTAACAAATACGTTGACTTCATTTCCATCAATCAAAGTAACTTTTGAAGATGTTTTGCTAACGGTAAGTTGCAAAACACTGCCCCTAAAATTTACTTTAAACGAAAAAGAATCCCATGCCGTGGGTAACTGCGGTGCAAAATGAATGGCATCATTTTTCACACGCATTCCGCCAAATCCTTCTACAACACTAAGCCAAGTTCCCGCCATAGATGTAATGTGTAATCCCTCGTTTACCTCTGCATTGTAATCGTCTAAATCTAATCGGGATGTACGTAGATAAAATGCGTAGGCTTGTTCAACTCTTCCTAAAGCTGCTGCCAGAACACAATGAATTGAGGGTGAGAGAGAAGATTCGTGAACTGTAAAAGGCTCATAAAAATCAAAGTTTTTCTCTAACTGCTCCTTGGAAAAGTGATCTTCAAAGAAGTAGAACCCTTGAAGAACATCTGCTTGTTTTATATATGGTGAGCGCAAAATTCTATCCCAAGACCAGTGTTGGTTTATGGGTCGTTGTTGAAGTGGAATATGCGATGTATCGTGTAGTTCCTTATCTAAAAATCCATCGTGTTGTAAAAACACATCGTGTTTAGCGTCGTAGGGTAAGTACATATTTTTTGCAATTTCTTTCCAATGTACCAATTCCTCTTCCTTAACTAATAAACGTTGTTCGATTGTCTCATAAACATGAGCATTTTTTGAAGCAATAATTGCCAGTTTAGAAACCGTATATTCCAAGCACCATTTTGCGGCATAATTTGTGTACCAATTGTTATTTACGTTGTTCTCGTACTCGTTAGGTCCCGTAACGCCAAGGATAACATATTTTTCTTTCTGGGTTGAAAAGCTTATCCGTTGCACCCAAAATCGTGAAACACCAACAAGTACGTCTATGCCTTTTGCAACAAGATAATCGGAGTTTCCTGTATAGCATTCATGTGAGTAAATAGCATATGCAATAGCTGCATTTCTATGGATTTCTTCAAAAGTAATTTCCCACTCGTTATGGCATTCTTCGCCGTTCATGGTTACCATAGGGTATAAAGCAGCGCCATTAGTAAAACCTAATTTACCAGCATTTTCAATGGCTTTTTCTAAGTGCTTATGGCGATAGTTTAATAAATTTTCAGCAACAGATTTATTTTTAGTAGCCATGTAAAAAGGAAAACAATAGGCCTCCGTATCCCAATAGGTACTCCCTCCGTATTTTTCGCCAGTAAATCCTTTTGGACCGATATTGAGCAAAGGATTGTTTCCTGTATAAGTCTGATTTAAGTGAAAGATATTAAATCGAATTCCTTGTTGTGCTTTTACATCCCCTTCAATAGTAATATCTGCCATCCGCCAAACATCATCCCAATGTTTCTTTTGCATTTTCAACAATTCATCAAATCCTTTTTCCTGTGCATGTGTAGCTATGATTTTCACATGCTTTTGTTGGATTGAAGCGGGCTGTTGCAATGAGGAGCAATATCCTCCCATTTTTTCAACTCTTATTTTTTGACCTCTCGTTAATTTGGCTTGACACGAAAAGGTAATGCGCCCTTTTTCTTCATCGCAACTATATGCCTCGAACCTCTCACCATCAACCGTAAAGGAAACTGCTTGGTAGGTACAGACATCAAAGTTCGATTTGTTTGTTTTGGTGTGTAGTGCTGCAAAATTCGCATCAGCGTACTGCGAAGTACACTTCCAAAATGGGTCATCCCAGTTAGTGTCCTTATTTTTTATATGTGCATCAATATAGGGGGACAAGGAAATCACTGCATCCTTGTTATGTAATTCTACAGAATATCGAATACACCCCAACTCTTCTTGAAACATTGCCAAAAAACGCTCTGCGGTCAACGTAAGCTTCACATTGTCTGTCGTTGTAAGTGTTACGGTTCGGGTATATAAACCATTTTGCATGTTAAGCTCTCTATGAAAACGATGAACCTTAACTGTATTTATATCTACTATTTGGTTGTTACACTTTAGGTCAATACCAATCCAGTTTGGGGCATTCAATACTTTGGCAAAGTATTCTGGGTAACCATTTTTCCACCATCCTACTTTTGTTTTGTCAGGGTAGTAAACACCAGCAACATAACTGCCTTGAAATGTAGCGCCAGTGTATTGTTCTTCAAAGTTGGCACGCTGCCCCATAGCACCATTACCTAAGCTAAAAATACTCTCGGCTGCCTCAACCCGATTTGGATTATATTCATCTTCAATAATCTTCCAGGAATGTGGTAATATATGGTCAATAATCATGATAAAATTTGTTGGTATAGTTGTTTCATTTTTGACAACGTTAGGTTTGTCGCATTTGGTAAAATAAGGTGAGCTTGAGATAATTCTGATGTTTTTCCTAAGCCTACAGCAATCATTTGAGCTTTTAAAGCAGCTTGAATTCCTGCTGGTGCATCTTCAATAACGCAGCAGCTTTGTGGCTGTACATTCATGCGTTCTGCTGCCTTCAGGAAAACTTCGGGATTTGGTTTGGAGTGTAATACATCATTACCGTCAACAACCACATCAAAAGTGTTATTAAGTTTAAGTTTTTCAATAACAAAGCGTGCATTTTTACTTGCAGATCCTAGTGCTACTTTTATGTTGTTTACTTTTAATTCGTTAATTAGGTTTTCAATTCCTGCTAAAACATCATCAGGAGTTAGCTCCGCACAGAGTTCTAAATAAAGGGTATTTTTACGAGAGGCAATGTTTTCAAGTTCTTGTGCTGATGGCTGCACGCCTGCCCATGCTGCAATTTTGGAAACAGAGTCTTTTCGACTAACTCCTTTGAGTGCCTCATTGTCGCTACTTTTTAAGCTATAATTCCACTCTAGAGCTAATGTTTTCCATGCTTCATAATGATACTGTGCAGTATCCACAATAACTCCATCCAAGTCAAAAATAACAGCTTCGATATTAGGGTTGGTATCTAATCGCATTTTTTTCTGTAATTAATAGGTTAAATAGTCCTGAAAAAAGCAGTGAAATTCCGGCTGCAACAAGGGCAAAAATAGGTGCATCACCCATTAGACCAGCAGCAAAATTTACACCGCCTAGGGCTGCTGTGATTTGAGGTAAAACAATAAATATATTAAACACACCCATGCTCATACCCATTTTTTCTGGGTCAACCACACTTGATAGCATTGCGTATGGCATAGACAAAATACTCCCCCATGCAATTCCAACACAGGCAAACCAAAACTTGAGCAGTTCAGGACTTGGAAATAAATACATCGCAATAAACCCAAAACCGCCAATAAACAGAGAACCCATATGGATTAACTTTCTGTTTATTGTTCGCCTAGACGTATAAAAGCTTAACAATAATGCAAAAGCCATAGACGATAATCCGTAAATTCCCATATTAGATCCTACTAAATTTGATGCTTTTTGGAATGCGGTATTTTCTACTTGAAAACGGGCTTCGTCTTCAGAGTTTGAAAAATCAAATTGGGACTCAATGGGGGCAGGAGATTGATATACGTGTTCGGTTAATGCAGGGTTTGCCAAACTCCACATAGCAAAAAAGGCAAACCAACTAAAAAATTGAATGACACCCAATTTAACCATTGTTTTTGGCATGTTGCGCACATAACCAAAAACTTCGGATAGTAGGTTACTTTCAGATTTGCTTTTTTTAAATGCATCTAAATCTTCTGGAGGATATTCTTTGGTAGTAAAAACCGTGTACAATATACTAGCAAGGAAAACAAAAGCGCCAATAGAGAAGGCAACCTTAACACTCATGGGAATCACGCCAGGTGCTGCAGCATCACTTACACCCAATTCCGAAACCAGCCACGGTAAGTTACTAGCAATCCATGTTCCAATACCAATAATGAGTGTTTGGACCATAAAACCATAGGATCGTTGTTGGTCTGGAAGTTTATCTGCCACTAATGCTCGAAAAGGTTCCATACTAATGTTTATAGATGCATCAAGAATCCATAAACATCCAACAGCAACCCAAAGCAATGGAGAATGTGGTACAAAAAACAATGTGACTGAGCTTAATACAGCTCCAATTAGAAAAAAAGGCCTTCTACGACCAAGTTTAGGATGCCAAGTTCTGTCACTCAAATATCCAACAATAGGTTGCACAATGAGTCCTGTAAGTGGTGCAGCTATCCAAAGCAAGGGTATATCGTCTTTGGCAGCGCCAAGCGTTTGAAAAATACGCGACATAAATCCCCCCTGAAGGGCAAATCCAAACTGAATACCTAAAAAACCGAAACTCATGTTCCAGATATCCCAGAACTTTAAGAGTGGCTTTCTCATAATTTCTTATTTAAAAATTACGATAAGCAGAGCCTATCAAAACAAAAATTGAAAAAGTGTGTTTGTTTTGATGAGGCTAATATAAAAATTTATGTTGAATGACGCTTAACAATTTCACAAGCTACCACTTTTGTTAAAGGTTTGACTTCCGAATTCTCCCCTTCAATCCTGTCTATAAGCAAGTTGGCTGCTTCAATGCCAATTTGTGTTCCGTGTTGATTTACCGTAGTAAGCGGCGGGGTAGCATATTTTGAAATTACCCCATCAGTAAAACATATCAGTGAAATGTCGTCTGGGACTCTCAAATTAAACTCACGAATAACGCGCATTGCCGCTGCCGCATAGATTTCGTTTACCGCAAAAATCGCATCAATTTGCGGATATGCTTTGAGTGTAGTACGGAGTTCATCTTCCAAAATAGGGAGTATTATATCGGAACGTTGGGTATCCTCAGTTTTGATAATAAGTCCGTTATCTAGAGATATACCTGCTTGTTGTAATGCTTTAACATAACCTTGCGTTCGTAACCTGCCTACACTAATATAATCTTCTGTGGTAATGAGTAAAATGTTTTTTCGGTTTTGATCCAATAAATGCTGTGTTGCTAATTGAGCACCTTGTTCGTCGTTTACAATAACTTTGTCGCAGTTAATTTCAGGAACAGTTCGATCAAAAAGTACTACGGGCATACCTTGTTCAATGGTTTGGTTAATGTGGTGGTAATCTTGTTTTTTTAGTGTCTCTTTTGAAAGTGAAAGTATAAATCCGCCAATTAAACTATCGGCAAAGGTTTCCATATTTATTACTTCTTTTTCAAAGGATTCGTTTGAGAGTGATATTAGTACATTATAGCCACGCTCCATAGCTACTTGCTCCACGCCGCGCACTACCATGGCAAAAAAATGATGTACTACTTCAGGGATAATGACCCCGATGGTTTTTGTTTTTTTGTTTTTTAAGCTTAACGCAATATTGTTAGGGCGATAGTTATAAAGCTTAGCAAAAGCCTGCACTTTTTCACGTGTTTCTTGACTAATTTCAGGGCTATTGTGCAAGGACTTCGAAACCGTCGAAATCGATACTCCTAACTCTGCAGCTAATTGCTTTATCGTTATTTTTTTCACAGATTTTCTTTTGAAGTCCTAAAAATAGTAATATAAAAGTTACTAACACTATAACGTTTTCGCATTGTTTAAAACAACATTTAACAGTACATTTCTTAAAAATTTACACATGCGTTTGTTTCTCTTTATTTATTGGACAACAATTTCCGCTCTGGTTTTTGGACAACAAACTTTTATAAATCCTATTATTCCTGGAGGATATCCTGACCCATCGATATGCCGCGTAGGTGATGATTTTTATATTGTAAATTCATCATTTGAATATTTTCCTGGGCTACCGATTCATCACAGTAAAGACCTGGTTAACTGGAAACTTATTGGGTATGGACTGCACAGAGAAAATCAGGCATCTGGAGCTGTAAACCTTATTGATGTTCAGCAAAATGGTGGCATTCATGCACCCACTATCAGGTATAACAATGGCATTTTTTACATTGTAACTACCAATATGTATGACCAAGTTGATCCAGCCAATCCCAATGGTGTTAATCAAAATACGAACTTTATAATTACTGCTTCAGACCCAGCTGGGCCATGGTCTGAACCCCACATAATTAAAGGAGCACCTGGAATTGACCCAGATTTATTTTTTGATGATAATGGCAAGGTATACTTTGTAGGCACACACAGCCCTGGCGATATAACCGCCAATGGGATCGGTGCTATTTGGATACAAGAACTTGATATTGATAATTGGAAGCTTATTGGTAATCGTTATAGCCTTTGGGAAGGTGCCTGCGATAAAAATCATACTGAAGGACCGCATATTTACAAAAGAAATGGTAAATATTACTTGTTGGTAGCCGAAGGTGGCACAGGGCATCATCACGCAGTAATGATTGCTGTTAGTGATCATATTTTTGGTCCTTACCAAAGCAGCCTAAGAAATCCAATCCTAACTTCAAGACATTTGTCAAGGTATAATTGGGTACACAGCACAGGACATGCAGATTTGGTAAAACTCCATGACGATCGATGGTATATGGTTGCTTTAGGTAAAAGAAATGACAGGGATGGTCATTCAAATATGGGAAGAGAAACACATTTAATCCCTGTAATTTGGGAGCCACAAATTATGCGATGGCAACAAGTAAACAACGATAAATGGGAGCCCGTCTGGGTTGATTTCCCGGTTGCTGCTCCAGAGACAGGGAAAGTAGAACGCAATAATCCATTACCCTACAAAGACAAACCTCAGAAGTACAACACCCTTTTTTTTGATGATTTTGATGACTCGGTCCTTAAAAAGGATTGGTCATTTAGAAGAGTGCCGAATCCAAATACATATTCACTATCAGCCAAAGGTGGTTGCCTTAGACTTTATCTAAAGCCACAAACATTTGGTCTTAGAGAACGGTATAGTGCTATGGGATTTACACAAAAGGAAAGTGACTTTGAATTTGAGGCAAAAATGAAATTTTCCCCTAAAAAAAACAATGAAGAGTCTGGTATTACCATCTACCAAAAAGACTTTAATTTCATTCATTTAACAGTTCAAAAGCAAGGGAAGGAACACATCATAAAGTTAACGGTTCATGAAAAAGACAATAAGCCAGCTTTATCATTATCACCTTTTATAAAATCTAAAATTCTACCAAAATATAACGGTCAAATTATTTTAAAAATCACTTCTCGGGATGGTTTTTACTCTTATATGTACTCAAATGATAACGGGGATTCTTTTACAACACTTTGGCAAACACCTGACAACATATTGCTAAGTTTGGGCTACACTGGAGCACAAATGGGTGTATACGCCACTTCAAATGGTAAAAAAACAAACGCCTATGCAGACTTTGACTGGATAAGGTATAAGGGGATTATTAAAGAGTAGATTATTCATCAAACAGTTGACCCACACCATAAAACTCGAGTTTATTTTTAAAGGCGTTGCCATTTATTTTTTGCTTGTTGGTATATCGGGATGTTCTCTGCAAAAAAAATATGAAGATTTTGAAGGAACATTCCTTTCAGAAATTGAACAGCTTGAGCAACTTAATGACGTTGGAAATAAAACCGATTATTTATTATTTGTTGGCAGTTCAAGTATAAGGCTTTGGGATGATATTGAACAAGATATGGCTCCTTATACAGTGGTAAAACGAGGCTACGGCGGAGCCCATTATTACGATTTAATTCATTACGTCAGCCGATTGGTACAAGGGCATGGCAAAGCACAAGGCGTAGTCATATTTGTAGCTAATGACATTACAGGTGAACAAAGCTGGGATACGTTACACCGTGATTTAAAACCAGTTCAAATAAAAAGATTATTTAAAGCTGTCACAAAAAAAATACATAAAACCCTAAATAAGGAACTTCCCATTTTTGTAATTGAAACAACACCAACTCCTAACCGTTGGGCTGTTTGGGAACAAACTTCCAAAGCCAACGACCTAATCAAGCAATACACCAAAAGACATCCCGATTTATTTTATATATCAACGCGAGATTTTTTTATAAATAAGCTTGGTATTGCTAACCCTAAGTTATTTTTAAAAGACAGTTTGCATCTTAATTCATCAGGCTATAAACTATGGTCTGAAATCATAAAAAAAGAACTTAATAATAACCCTTTAATACACATTCCATCAAATGAATAAACTAAGCTTATTTTTTATTTTAATTATAGTCAGTTGTTCAGGTCCTTCTGAAACAACACTTTCTGTCAATTCTTTATTTACTGACAACATGATAATCCAGCAAAATGCGAAATTAAGTGTATGGGGGAATGCAAAAAGTGGATCATTAATTCATGTGCAAAGCAGTTGGGGAGTTAAAGCTACAACAACAACAAATTTTGAGGGAAAATGGTCCGTAATATTAAATACGCCTGCAGCAGATCATGAACAGCATAAATTGATTATTTCAAACGAAAATCAAACACGAGTTGTTCAAAATATACTTTTGGGTGAAGTTTGGCTTGCTTCTGGACAATCAAATATGGAAATGCCGCTCAAAGGATTTAATTATACAAAGATAAAAGAAGTTGTTGAAGGGGCAGATAAAGAGATCTCTGAAGCAAATTTTCCAGAAATTAGAATGTTTACTGTAAATAGGAATATAGCTTTTGAGCAGAGTGATAAGCTAGAAGGAAGTTGGATTGAAAGTTCACCTGAAACCGTTAAAGAATTTTCAGCCGTTGCATATTTTTTTGCTAAAAAGCTTCATCTTGAATTGAATGTGCCAATAGGAATTATTCATTCAAGTTGGGGAGGGTCTCCCGCTGAAAGTTGGACGCGATTAGATTACCTTAAACAGGTAAATGGTTTTCAAAATACGGAAGATCGACTACAAATAGCCCTTGACCCAAATTCTCCATATAATAAGTGGTTGTTAGACCATGAATTTGTTCTTTGGGATAGTTTGATTGAAGTGGATCAAATGAAGTGGATAAAGGCTAAGCATAAGCGTTTTGTCTTATCTGAATTTGAGGATAGTAGCTGGGAAAAAATGAATCAAACCGAAATTAGTCAGGTTTTTGAAAAAAATGATTTTAATGGCATTGTTTGGCTCCGTCAAAAAATAAATTTTGACAAATTACCTGAAGGTAACGTTACGCTCGATATAGGTAAAACAGACGATTTATATGCCGTTTTTCTTAATGGGCAACTGGTTGCAAGAAAGGAATATTGGGGGGAAGCCTCTAGCCAATATGTCATACCAAAATCAATTATTAAAAAGGGGTTGAACACCATCGCAATACGCTTTATAGATGTTTGGGGGATAGGAGGACTAGATGCTGATTCTAACAGGGGTTTTTACATAGAAAACGAAAAAATCAAATCCCTAGAGCAATCATGGCGCGTGAATGTAGTCGCCTATCAAACTAACGGTGATTTTTATTTGTTAAAACAAGGAATAGACGAAATAGTGTACCCCAAACCAAACAGAATGCCACATCATCCAAATTCACCTACTGTTCTGTATAATGGAATGATTGCCCCATTGGTCCCATATGCCATTAAAGGAGTGATATGGTATCAAGGAGAATCCAACGAGTCTAGAGCAGAACAATATTCCCATTTATTCCCGGCACTTATCGACAGTTGGAGGGCTGCTTGGAACAATCCAAATATGCCATTCTACTATGTTCAAATTGCCCCCTATGGAGGTGGTTCTTGGGGAGATAATTCGAATAAAAAAGAAACAGGTCCGGAGCTGAGGGAAAGTCAAATGCAAACACTAACAAAAAATGATGTCGGTATGGTAATCATTACGGACTTAGGCGACGAAAAATTGATTCATCCACCCAAGAAAAAAGAAGTGGGTGAACGTTTGGCGCTTTGGGCGATGGCAAAAAATTACAATTACGATGATTTGGTGTATAGCGGTCCCGTGTTCAGGTCTGTCGAATTTATTAATAATAAAGCTTTGGTAAGTTTTGAACATGCTGAATCGGGGCTTTTTTGTCCCGATTCAGAGATAAGATATTTTGAACTTGCTGGAACAGATGGACAATATTATCCTGCAAAGGCATATATCACAAAAAATCAAGTCGTAGTGTGGGCAAAAAAAGTACCCAATCCAAAAAAAATAAGGTATGCTTGGAAAAACTACGTGAAAGTAAATTTATTCAATATGGAAGGGCTTCCAGCATCATCATTCAGAAGCGAAAACTAAACTAAGATTAAACTTCTGATAAGTTTGTATCGCGCTTTTAAATAAGTAGTTAAAGAACAGGGGGCGCACCGTAAAATAAAGTAACAGTTTAAGCTTTAATCAATATGCAAGCATTTAAAAATTACTAAAATCTTATTTT
>CAJWGK010000051.1 GCA_913030895.1 uncultured Flavobacteriaceae bacterium
GCAAACCAAATAAATTAAGTTAAACCAAACTAAAATTAATTTTAGCACATTATGAATTGCAAAATCAAACAAACTTTGAAAAAAGTTATGTCACTGGTATTGCCGCTATTTGCTGTCTTTACAATGTATGGTCAGCAATCTATAAGTGGTACTATCTCTGATGAAAATGGACCGCTGCCTGGCGCAACTGTGGTAATCAAGGGAACAACAAACGGAGCCCAAACTGATTTCGATGGAAACTTCACACTTGCTGACGTAAATGATGGAGATACATTAGAATTTAGTTATATCGGTTACCAAACTATCGAAATGTCTTATGATCAAAACATGAATCCAAATGTTGTTTTAATCGAAGATACTGATGCCTTAGACGAAGTTGTTGTCGTTGGTTACGGTTCACAGAAGAAATCCAGTTTGACTGGATCTGTTGTAAAAGTCGATAACGAGGATCTAACAAGAGTTTCAGTTGCTAACTCTACTGAGCTTTTGGCTGGTCGAGTTGCTGGGGTTATTACCAAACAAACGACTGGTATTCCTGGAGCTGACGGAACTGCCCTTAATGTAAGAGGTTTTGGAAGCCCGTTAATTCTTGTCGATGGTATCGAAATGGCATTGGGTAGAATTGATCCCAATGAAATTGAATCCATTAACGTTCTTAAGGACGCATCTGCTGCGATCTACGGATCTAGGGCAGGTAATGGTGTTATTCTTGTTACCACCAAAAGAGGTAGCGTAGGTAAACCAATAATTAGCTACACTGGAACCATGAGTTTTCAACAGCCAGTTGTTTGGAGAAACAATGTGAATGGCGGACAGTTTGTTGAGATGCAAAATGAAGGTGGAGCTGCTTCTTATACTCCTGAAGAAATTCAGTCTTATAAAAATCAAGACCCAGGATACGAAAGCTATGACTGGGAGAGAACAATATTCAGAACATGGGCGCCCATGAACCAGCACAGTTTAACCGCTAGTGGAGGTTCTGAAAAAGTTAAATTTTTTACCTCGATTGGTAACCTATACCAAAGCGGATCTTTCCGATCAGGAGATATGAACTATGGTAGAACCAATACGCGTTCAAATATAGATTTTGAAATTAATGACAACTTAACTGTTGGATTGGATTTGGGTTATAGAAAAGAGAAGCGTTCAGAACCAGGAATGCCTCAGAATAATCTTTATAACGCCTTTATCGTTTCTGAACCTATTTTACCTCCAGTTATTCCTGGACTGCCTGGATTGGCTGCAAATAGTGGTGGAGGTTTCGGTAACAGAGCTGCCTATGGCGGTAGTCAAAGATCACTTTCAGGTTTTGTAGATCGATTCAATGAGGTCTTTAACGCGAGAATACAGATGGAATACAAAATTCCTCAGGTAGAAGGTTTAGCGGTAAAAGGTACCTTGACTTATCTTTCTGAAAATCTTCAAACGAAAGATTTGAACAAACGGATGCCTGTATATCAGTACAATTTTAATACAGAAGAAGCTGAACAAGTCGGGCAAGCGGGTAATGATAATATTTCTGAATCACTTCGCCAGTTCAAAAGAATCTATCCTACGATTTCCATTACCTATGAAAACTCATTTGGAGATCACGATATAAAAGGATTACTCTTGACAGAGACTATAGACGAGGAAACCATTAATTTTGGTGCTTCAAGAAGAGATTTACTTTCCACAGACTTACCATTCCTAAACTTAGGAAGTGAAGAAGGGATTCAAAACTCCGGAAATGCGCTTGAATTCGGTCGATCCAGTGTTGTTGGTCGTGTCAACTACGGATATAAAAATAAATATTTCTTAGAGTCTAGTTTTCGTTATGATGCTTCCAGTAACTTCGCAGAAGATTCTCGTTGGGGATTCTTTCCCAGTGTTTCTGCAGCTTGGAGAATATCGGAAGAAGATTTCTTAAAAGATGTTGAGGCTGTAAATAGTTTAAAGCTTAGATTGTCTTATAGCCAGACAGGAAATGACAACATCGGTCTATTCCGTTACTTAGAGGCTTTCTCAATACAACAGGCTACTGGTGATAAATCCTCAGGACCATATCTTTTTTCTAACTCAGGTCTAAGTACATCAATAGCAACGACTGGTTTAGCTAATCCTAACGTTACTTGGAGAAGTTTGACCACTTATAACTTAGGAATTGATGCGCAACTGTTTGATGGACTTTTGGGGGTTGAATTAGATGTTTTCTACAGAGATCAAGAAGGAATTTTTGCAACGCCATTAACTGACTTCCCAAGTACCTTTGGTGCGACCTTACCTCAAGAAAATCAAAACTCTACCAGTAACCGAGGGTTTGATTTGGTATTGACGCACAGAAACAAAATTGGAGCGTTTAAGTACGATGTTGCACTATCATTTGGTTTTGCCAGAGAAAGGTATGAATACTGGCCAGTGGATAGAGACATCAGAGCTTATGCAGAGTCTGATGAGGAACTCAATGATCCAGCATTTATAAAAAGATTCAATTTGATTCAATTGAGAAATGGAAATTGGAGAAATAGAAATATCGGTTATAAAACTGATGGAATTTTTATGAGTCAAGCTGAAATTGATGCTTATCCAGTAGATCAATCACTATTGGCAGGAGGAACAGGCAATAGCTTGGTAGCACCCGGAGACATCAGATATGTTGACTTAAACGGTGATAACTATATTGACTGGAGAGATCAAGATGAGATCGGTAAAGGAGGATTACCAGATATGACTTATGGAATCAACCTTAATGCTTCTTACAAGAACTTCTCTTTAAGCATGCTTTTACAGGGTGCGTCTGGATTTAACTTTACCTTTGGAAACCAAATCAGAAACATTCTGATTAACAACGTTGTACCTTACAAATTTCAGTACGATTACAGATGGACACCTGATCCAAACGATCCAACGGTTAATATCAATCCCAATGCACAATTGCCTGCAAGTACCGCAGCAAATGCCAATGCTAACAACACTCAAGTTTCTGACTTTTGGTTGCAAGATGGTACTTATTTACGTTTAAAGAATTTGAACTTCGGCTATGAATTGCCTCAGCAGATAAAAGACTTTATCGGAGTGGATAATTTTAGACTATTTGTTTCTGGATCTAATTTAATCACTTGGAATAATCTAGGGATTTACAAAGGAACTTTTGACTCTGAAGGACCGATTAATCAGGACGGAACAACTTATCCTTTGATCAAAACGATTTCTTATGGAATTAATATATCACTTTAAAAAAATAAATATGAAACTTAAATATATCTTATATCTAACACTCGCGGTTACGTTTTTAAGCTGTGAGGACGTATTGGATAAAGCCCCTTTGGATAGAATTTCTGAGGTGGCGGTATGGCAAGACGAGCGATTGGCGGATGCCTATTTGACCGATGTATATGCTCGTGCTAATTTTAGGCATTTGGCTAACAACCATACAGGTTTTGGTTTGATTGCAGCAATGGCAGATGAAATGATTCAGTTTGCCCCTTGGCAACAGCCAAATGCAGCTATTGCAACGCCAATGAATTCTGAAACATTATTCGGCCCATTGAACTATTGGAAGTATGATGAAATTAGAAAACTCAATATTTTTATTGAACAAGTAGGAACATCTGAGATTTTTGATGAGGTGTACAAATCAAAAAGATTGGGTGAAGCCCGATGGTTACGTGCGTATTTTTACTTCAATATGGCTGTTCGCTATGGTGGTGTACCTTTGATTACTGTGCCACAGAGCCTTGATGACGATGAAGCAACGCTTTTTGTTTCTAGGAATACGGAGAAAGAGGTTTACGATTTTGTAGATGCTGAAATGACAGCTATTTTCAATGACCTACCGGAATCACATGATGGAGAACCTGGTAGGGCTAGTAAATGGGCTGCTAAAGCACTTCAAAGCCGTTCTAACCTATACGCGGGAAGTATTGCCCGTTTTGGTCAAGTTCAGTTGAATGGTGTAGTAGGTATTCCATCTAGTGATGAAAATACTTACTGGCAAAAATCATATGATGCTTCAAAAGAGTTGATTGACAATAGTCCGCATTCTCTTTATAACGCATATCCAGATGACCCAATGCTGAACCACAAGCAGCTTTTTGTGGATGAAATAGAAAACAATCCTGAGGTAATATTTACTGAAAGATACGATGCGGCTTCCACTTTTGGAACGAGTTTATCTGTAACTGCTGTTCATGCTAACTTTGCTTTTGCATGGAATTCCAACTTCAGACCTTATCTAGATATTGCCGAGAAGTTTGAGTTTATAGATGGTACAAGTGGATTCATTCCTCATGAAACTTTCGCTACAAAAGAATGGACGATGGATGAGCTTTTCCATAATAGAGATCCAAGATTTAAAGCGGCTTTCCTTTACAATGAAACTGATTTTTGGGGAGATAAAGCTTATTTCCACGAAAGCAGTATTGTTAATGGTGCCACCGTTAAAGATGGAACTTTGGAAGATGGTACTCCAGCAAGAGCTTCTGCTCGTGCCTATGAGCCAAGACCCAAACCATTACGTCAAGGATTTTTGTTAAGAAAATTTTTAGATGAAAGCCCTGGAAATCAAGTTGAAGGAGGTCAATCAAGTGAAGATTATCATATCTTCAGATTAGGTGAAACTTACCTCAACCTTGCAGAAGCTGCCTTCTACCTCGGTAGAACTGATGAGGCACTAGCAGCACTCAATGCAATTAGAGCTCGTGCTGGTATGCCAGCTAAGACTTCTATCGATGAGGAAGCTATCAGAAATGAAAGAGCAGTAGAATTGGTGTTTGAAGAACATCGTTATTGGGATTTGAGACGTTGGAGAATAGCAGAAGAAGTTCTCAACGGTAAAATGCATAAAGGTCTATCTTTCATTTACAATCACGATACTAAAAAATATAAAGTATCCGTTAAAAATGCGGTCAGAGCCAATAGGGTGTTTTTACCTGAACACAATTATCACCCTTTAACTTTAACTAAATTATCTGATAACCCTAATTTAGTTGAAAACCCTGGCTATTAATTAAAGATGTTAAATTGTAATTTTATGATTCTCAATTTATTACTTCTTTTAACACTAGCATGTAAGTCTGAGGACAAGTTGGTAGGAAATTATCTTCCTACCGGTCCCCAGACTTATTTTTTTGATTCTGTTAACGGAAGTGACAATAATGACGGCTTAACCAAAGCCAATGCTTTTAAAAGTTTAGATAAACTCGATAACATTACGCTAAAGGCGGGAGATGAAATTTTACTTGCCAATGGGAGTAAGTTTAATGGTATCATTCCTGTAAGAGGCTTTTTTGGTAGTGAAGAAAAGGGTTTATTAATTTCAAATTATCAAAGCTCTGGAAATAGTAGTCAAGAAAAACCCCACATTGATGGGCGTAGTTACGTGAGTCCAATCTTTATTCAAAACTCTTCTAATATAACGATATCAAACATCAGTATATCAGCAGATGGGGGAGGATCGGCCAATATGAACGACACTTACCCCAGTGGTATGCGTTGTGGTGTTTTGGTTTATATTTCTTCAGATAGGGATTTTAGTAACATCAACATAGATAATGTTGATATAAGCAATGTTTTCTATGAAAACCCAGGATTTTTGAGAGATGCTGGAGAGGTGGCAACACCAAATGGGACGCAGAGTTATGGTTGGGGAATAAGATTCCTCAATGAAAGCTCAAGTGGTACACTAAAAAATATAGCTGTTTCCAATTGTAATCTAGAAAACATCAGTCATAGTGGAATAAGGTTTATTACAAGAAATCAATTGTTATTCGAAGACATAAAACTCTACAACAATAGGCTTTATAAAACAGGTGGTCCAGGTATTGTTTTTCAGAGAGCAAGAAAAGCCCATGTTATGGGTAATGAGATTAGTTATTCAGGTAGCCCAGATGATGATCGAAAATGGGGTAGAGGAAGCGGTCTTTGGACCTGGGGTTCCTCTGAGATACTTATTGAAAAAAATTCATTCAGTTATGCCAACGGTCCTGCTGATTCTGCAGGCTGCCACATAGACTTTAATTGTAGTGATGTTATCGTTCAACACAATCTTAGTCTCGCTAATGCTGGTGGTTTTATAGAAATACTTGGAAATAATTACAATTGTTCCTATCGATATAATGTCAGTATAAATGACGGCTATCGTGTCAAAGGAGAAGGAAATAATTTCCAAGAGGGAAAAACATTTTGGTTCAGCGGATATGTTGGACATGGAAATACAAGAAATGGTCCATTTAACAGTTATATTTATAACAACACCATCTTTACCAATGCTTCAATTTTATCCAAAATTGCGGTAGACAAGGCTTCTCAAGGAGCTATGGTAGTCAATAATATTTTCCATATCGAAGGTGATAGTAAACTTGTTTTGGGTGATCAATACAAACCTGATGACGGAGGAATTGGTGTTATTGATAATGTCACTTTTGAAAACAACTTATTTTTGAAAGGCGACTTTTGGCCTAGTGGTGTATTAATACAGCCAACAGATTTTCAGATAGGAGACGTCCAGTTTCAAAATAAAGGCGGTCTAGAGATCAAAGATTATACGCCGACCAATATTGAATTGGTTAGAAATAAGGGAATTAAAGTTCAAAAAATAAACCAAGACAGTAAGGGATTGTATATCGGCTTGGATGTTGAAGCTGATATTTTAGGTAATCCTATCAATGGATTGCCTGATATGGGAGCCATTGAGTTGAACTAATCCGAATTTAATTTTCTTGCAGATAGTTTCTAAGCCCTGCCAATCGGGTCAATAGTCCTTCAAGGTATTGAAGATCAAGCATATTGGCACCATCACTTTTCGCAGTTGCAGGGTCAAAATGAGTCTCTAGAAAGATACCATCTACTCCTGTCGCGATACCTGCTCGGGCGATAGTTTCAATACTCTCAGGACGACCTCCGGTCACCCCGCTGCTTTGATTTGGTTGTTGCAATGAGTGCGTTACATCCAATACCGTAGGAGCAATTTTTTTCATTACTGGTATTCCCCTAAAGTCTACGATCAAATCTTGATAACCAAACTGAGTTCCTCGATCAGTAATCCATGCATTTTTATTTCCACTGTCTTTCACCTTCTGAACAGCAAACTCCATACTCTCAGGACTCATGAATTGCCCTTTCTTGAGGTTGATATACTTATTGGTTTTTGCGGCTGCAACTAATAAATCAGTTTGACGAACTAAAAAAGCGGGGATTTGTAGCACATCTACATAGTTAGCGGCCATTTCCGCATCTTCTACTTGATGAATGTCAGTCACAGTTGGTAGGTCAAAGTTTTTACCCACTTTCTCAAGAATTTTTAGGGCTTTTTCGTCTCCAATTCCAGTAAAACTATCCAATCGACTTCGATTTGCCTTTTTAAAACTACCCTTAAAGACATAAGGTATGGCAAGCTTATCTGTAATATTTTTTACTTTTTCTGCAATTCGCATTGCCATATCTTCTCCTTCAATGGCACAGGGCCCGGCAATTAAAAGAAATTGATTGCTGTCGCTATTTGAGATTCTAGGTAGTTCGGCTAAGCCCATTATAGATTTTTATTAAAATTATAAAATGAAAAATTAAGTTTTGGCAATCACCTCAAAAACCTTTCCGTCTTCGCATTTGAATATTTTACCGGGAAATTTAACGATCATTTGATAATCATGAGTAGCCATCAATAAAGTCATTCCTTTTTGGTGAAGTGACTTAAACAACTGCATGATTTCCATACTAGTCTGTGGGTCTAGGTTTCCAGTAGGTTCGTCGGCAATAATGAGTTTGGGGTCGTTCAGTAAGGCTCTGGCAATAGCAATTCTTTGTTGCTCACCCCCAGAAAGTTCAAACGGATACTTGTTTTTATTAACAGCAATACCAACCATTTCTAGAACCTGGTCAATCCGCTGATCAATTTCATTTTTGTTTTTCCAGCCAGTAGCGCGTAAAACAAACTTTAGATTGTCGCCAATTGTTCTGTCAGGTAAAAGCTTAAAATCTTGAAAAACCACTCCTAATTCTCTTCTTAGGCTCGGAATCTGTTTGCTCTTTAGTCTGGTTAAGTCATGTCCCGTTACATTTCCAAGACCTCCTGCAAGCATTAAATCTCCGTAAATCGTTTTGATCAAACTGCTTTTTCCGCTGCCTGTTTTTCCGATTAAAAAAACAAAACTCCCTTTTGGAACATCAATAGAAACGTTTGTCAAGATGGTCTTGCCGCTCTGACTTATGGTCGCATCGCTAAACGTAACAATATTGTCTGGCATTATGGTTTAAACTTTATCAAATGTAAACCGTTTTGCGCTGCTAATAAAATTTGTTGATAATTTATACGAGACCAAAAATAAAAGCGTTCCTATTTATAAAGGCTTTATGATTAAATTTGATAATGCTTCATATGAAAAGAAATAACGTCATTTTCTGTTTGTTGTTTTTTTTTGCTTTAAACATCATTTCTGCTCAGCTTTTTGACAAACAGGAACTCAAGCAAAGGGCTTCTGGATTGTACTACCAAGGGATTTATCCCAATGTAAATCAGGCTTTTGCTCTTTTTGAACATTACAATGCCGATTGGGAAGATCATCAGGACATGGCTTATTTTCAGATGGTAACTGCACTTAGGCTTAACGAACCTGGAGCAGTCGATTTGATTGACAATTTTAATAAGAATTACCCCAGTAACCATGTAATTAAAAACGTCTATTTTGATCTTGCTAATTATTATTTTAACAACGAAAAATATTCCTATGCCCAAAAATGGTTCGCCAAAGTGAAGGCCACAGATGTTCCAAAACCTTCACTACCAATTTATTACTTTAATAAGGGCTATACCCTTTTTGCAAAAAAACAGTACCAACAGGCAAAGCCTTATTTAGAAAAGGTAAAATTTAACCCACAGTATGAGTCAGATGCGCACTATTACTTGGGGCATATCGCTTATCAGTTGGAAGATTATAAAGAGGCTTCAACTTCTTTTACCAGGGTATCAAAATCGGATCAGCAGGAAAATTTAGGCTATTTTCAGGTAGAGATGAATTTTAAATTGGGACGCTTTGGAAAGGCAATCTCTCTCGGTGAGATAGAGCTGCAAAAGGCAAATGGGGAGGATTTTTCTCAGCTTTCAAAAATTGTTGGTGAGAGTTATTTTAATTTAAATGATTATAAAAATGCAATTACCTTTTTAAAAAATTATCAAGGAAAAAAGGGCAAGTGGACTCATGTTGATTTTTACCAATTGGGTTATGCCTATTATGAGGTCGGCGACTATACTGAGGCGATAACGCAGTTTAGTAAAATCATAGGTAAAAAAGATAAACTAGCTCAAAATGCTTATTACTATTTGGCGGAGTGCTATCTTAAAAAGGAACGTAAATCTTCTGCGCTGAATGCCTACAGAAGTGCTTCGTCAATGCAGTTTAATCCTGATATTACTCAAACCTCCTTGCTGAATTACGCTAGATTAAGTTATGAGATAGGCAATCCATATGAGGCAGTTCCTAAAGTCATCATTAGGTATCTTGAAACCTATCCAAAAACGCAATACGAGCAGGAGTTAACGGCACTTCTTCTTAGCTCTTACACCAGTAGCGGAGATTATGAAGGTGTCATTTCAATTTTATCATCGCAAAATGACTACAAGGACGATCGATTGTTACAAAAGGTCACCTACCTAAAGGCAGTTCAGTTGTTTAGCTCCGGTGACTATCGGGCTGCCATGGAATATTTCCAAAAGTCCATTGATAATGACCAAAATAAAAACATTACTGCACGGTCTCTTTTTTGGAAAGGTCAAACCGAGTATGAATTAAATGATTTTGAACAAGCGATCTCGACTTACACTGAGTTTGAAAGACAGGGGCCTTCAAAAGTAATGCTGAGAGAGCTCCAATATCATTATCATTTGGGATATGCCCTTTTTAAATTGGAGGACTATGAATTAACCTTAACAACATTTCAAAAAGTAGTAAATAATGAGTTGGATTTCCCACGGAGTTCGGTCAGAGATGCCTATTTGCGTTTGGGTGATGCTAATTTTGGATTGAGTAAATATTGGCCTGCAATGGAGCAATACAATAAAAGTATTGTCATGTCACCGGCTCAATCAGACTATGCGCGCTACCAAAAAGCCATCAGCTACGGTTTTGTCGATCGTAATACCCAAAAAATTAAAACGCTGAAAGAATTAATTGATAAGCACCCGACCTCACCCTATGTAGATGATGCTTACTTTGAGTTAAGCACTGCATACTCCGTGGCGGGTTCATTCGATACTGCTATTGCCACCTACGAGGGCTTGGTGAGTCGTTTTCCAGAAAGTCCATACACTTCAAGAGCGATACTTAACATGGGATTGATTCTTTACAATCAGGAAAAGCTTGTTCGTGCCGAGCAAGTATTGAAAAATCTTGTCGTTAGATATCCTAAAGACGGTGTCGCCCAACAAGCGCTGGGAACCATTAAGGAGATTGCAATCGATAGTGATAATGTAGCGGGGTTTACCCGTTGGGTTAGAAGTTTGAATTTTGAGACTTTTACGGATAACGAATTAGAGAAAACCGCCTTTGCAGCGGCTGAAAAACAATTCCTTTCCAATCGAAAAAAACAAGCCAAAAAATCTTTTTTATCCTACCTCGATGCTTATCCTCAGGGGATTAACGCCATAACATCGAAGTTTATATTAGGAGAAATTCACAATGAAGAGGAAGATTTTGATGAGGCGCTAAACTACTATAGACAAGTTATAGATGCAGGGAGTAATGAATACAGGGAAGAGGCGCTTGTGAAGGCTTCTCAAATATTGGTAAGTAATGACTTAGCTAAAGACGCTGTTCCCCTGTGGAGCATATTAGAAGACATTGCCATATATCCTGAAAACAAACGTTACGCGCAATTCAATCTGATGAGGGCTTATTATCAATCCAATAATTTCGATAAGGCTTTGGAAAAAGTAAATGAAGTATTAGTATTGGAGCAATTGGATTCGAAAATAAAGTGGGACGCCTATGATATCCTCGCTCATGCATCATTAAAAATTGGAGATACCTTGAGTGCTAAAAAGGCCTTTAAAATGCTTGAGAAAGCACCCTTAGATCAATTGGCTGCTGAGGCTTATTATTTCGATGCTAATCAATACTTTCTGATTGAAGATTATGAAAAATCGAATGAGATTATCGCTGCTTTATCTCAAAAATTTAGTGGTCAGCCCTATTGGGCGGCAAAAAGCTTATTGCTTATGGCTAAAAACTTTTATGCACTAGAGGATGCTTTTCAAGCGAGCTATATTCTTGAGTCCTTGATTGAAAATTATAGCCAGTTTGATGAAATTTCAACCCAAGGAAAATCTTTTCTGGAAGCGATAAGACAAAGAGAAGCCGAACAAAATGCTAGTTTATTACAATCCGAAGACAATGAAGAACAGTAGTAAGCTGATAAATATAAGTCTCGCCTCTCTTTTTTCACTGACGCTCATCGCTCAGGAAAAACAAGTGGATGACGATTTGGGTACTCAGGAAGTAACCGTTGTAAAATCCTACCGCCCCAGTCTCAAAGATGTTTTTAAAATTAGGACTACCCCAAAAGTAGATGACTCTTTAATTCAAAAAAAACAACAAGTCAACTACACTTTTCAATCCGTTCCCGTGGTCTCTACTTTTGTGCCCAATAAGGCGACACCATTAAAATTACAACGTCAGCAAGCCAATAGATTTCACAACAGCTATTTATCAGGAGGTTTTGGAAGTAAATCTCAGATGTTATTAAATTTTACTTCTACTGTACCGCTTGACCGCACACAGTCGGTGGGTTTAGACCTGCGCTATACTTCCTTAGACGAAATACCCGAAACCATTTTAGAGAGCAGTCAGAAAAGACTGACCCTAAACATGCTCCACCAGTACAAACTCCGAAATATGAGGGTAGATTCCGATTTGAGATTTGATCGGCAATCCCATAATTTTTTTGGTTTAAGAGGGGCTAACTGGGATAACATTCCTTCCTTCAGAAGTACGATAATTGATCCCAAACAAAACCTTAATTATCTGTCTATTCAATCCAAATGGCAATGGTATGAAAGTGCTTTCAGAAAAGTCAATTTTAATACCCATATCACAACTGATTCTTTTGATTCTACTGAACATATTATAAAAATAAATACACTGCTGAGAATTCCTCTTTTTGGTCAATATTTAGAACTGACACCTAACTTTGAATTGATCAACTCAAGTTTTGTTAGTGGCTATTATTCAGATCAGCCTCTTGACTTCAAAAAAGGCCTAGCACAATTGCAACTTCAGTTCTTGAATATTGGTGAAAAATTAAATTTTAGAATCGGCGCCAATGGCTTCTATCCAACAGCAGACGAAAGCAAAATATATGTTTATCCTAAAGTCGAATTTTCCTACAAAACCAATTCTGGTAAAATGGTTCCATTTATAGATTATCAGGGCGCATACAAATTGAATAGTTTTACCTCCTTCTCATTAGAAAACCCATATGTTGCCCCCTCGCTCGATATCCAATCTACACAAGTAAATCACGAAGGTAACGTAGGGTTTAAAGCCTATCCAGGTTCAGGTTTATCCTTTAAACTTGTCGCTCATTACAGCGAATATGATAACTATGCCATGTTTATGGGGCTTCCCTACGACAATTTCAACAATGATGTGGCTTACCGTTTGGGTAATAGCTTTGGAGTTGTCTATGATAGTCTCGAAAAAATTGGACTAACTACAGGAATTAGTATGCATTTTAGTGAATTTAATAAACTGTCTTTAGATGCCAGCTACTTCGATTACAAAAGGGCAAATAACGACCCAGT
The DNA here is from genome assembly GCA_913030895.1 of uncultured Flavobacteriaceae bacterium. GTDB lineage: Bacteria > Bacteroidota > Bacteroidia > Flavobacteriales > Flavobacteriaceae > UBA8316. The sequence goes on from CAJWGK010000051.1 coordinate 12,773, forward strand.
TTGGAATATTCCTGCGTTGACAATAAATTTTGAAGGAAATTTCAAACTGGGTAAGAAAATATTTTTTCAATTTTCAGGTAATTACATGAGCAAACGCGATATTGTAAATCATATTACTACGATAAATCCATTGAATATAAATAGCCCATACACCCTTGATTCTCTGGGTGCTGTTTTTGGAATTTCTTCATCGATCACTTGGAAAATAAATTCCGAATGGGACCTGTTTTATGAAAATAAAATGTTTTTTGGCGATGTAACTTCAAGGTGGGCATATTATCAAAATCAAAAACAGCTTCATCTTGGCGGTATTCGCTACAAATTCGATATTAATCTCTAATCATACAATCAATCATTAGGTTAAACTCTTCAGTAATTTAAATTTTAGTTTAATTTTGACGACTATACTCTATATAGCATGAAAAAAGCCTCATTATCGCTACTATTAATTTTGTTGGTCTTTTCAAGTTGTAGTAAACAAGTAGATTTACTTGTTCACAATGCTATTGTATATACTGCAAATAAAGATTTTGACAAGGCTACGGCTTTTGTAGTAAAAAATGGAAGATTTTTGGAAGTTGGTGGCGAGGAGCTTGTAGAAAAGTACAAGCCAGTCAGCGTAGTGGATGCTCGGGGCTTACCGGTCTATCCTGGATTTATAGATTCACATTGTCATCTATTGGAGCTAGGTTTAAATCAGTTTAAAGCCAATCTGAGGGGCACCAAGAGTATTGAGGAGATTGTTGATAGGCTAAAAAAACATCAAGCTACAAGTGGTCAAAATTTTATCCAAGGGATTGGTTGGGATCATAACGATTGGGAAATAGCAGAGTTACCAGACAATCAAAAACTAAATGAGGCTTTTCCAGATAATCCTGTGCTTATAGAACGGGTTGACGGACATGTTCTATTGGCAAATAAGAAAGCACTTGACATGGCGGCCGTAGATGAGACAAAAAAGATTGAAGGCGGTCAAATTATAAAGAAGAAAGGAAGACTAAGTGGGATTTTGATTGACAATGCAAGACATTTGCTAGACCCAATCATTCCTAAATTTAATCGTGAGCAACAAATTCAAGCGCTTATTACTGCCCAAAATATTTGTTTTGAAAATGGTTTAACCACTGTTGACCAAGCGGGTATTTCAAAAGATGAAATACTGTTAATTGACAGTCTTCAAAATAAAGATTTAATTAAGTTAAGAGTTTACGCAATGATCGAAAATAAAAAGGAATCTTTGGATTTCTTTTTCGACAAAGGAGGTATAAAAAATAATTATTTAAACGTAAATGCTGTTAAAGTATATGTTGATGGTGCCCTAGGTTCTCGAGGTGCTGCATTAAAAGAAAATTACAGCGATGCTCCAAACCACAACGCGCTTCCGATTATTAGTAAGGACTCCTTAAATTCAATCGCACAACTTGTTCTGGATAATTCATTTCAAATGAATACACATGCCATTGGTGATGCTGCAAATCAAATGGTTTTAGACACATACAACGTCGTACTGTCAGCTATTGAAGATCCTCGGTGGAGAATAGAACACGCGCAAGTTATCGCCAAAGAAGATATCTCAAAATTCAATCCAAAAATTATTCCTTCCGTTCAACCAAGTCATGCAGTAAGTGATATGGAATGGGCAAAGCAACGCCTTGGAGACGAGCGAATTAAAGGTGCATACGCTTACAAGGACCTGCTGGATTGGTCTGGTGTTCTTGCACTTGGGACAGACTTCCCTGTAGAGAATGTTAGCCCTATAAACACCTTTTATGCCGCTGTTACCCGTGAATCAATTATGGGAGCTTCTCAAGAAGGATTTCAAATGAAAAACGCACTTTCGCGATATGAAACGCTCATGGGAATGACCCATTGGGCTGCTTATGCCAACTTTGAGGATAAGGAAAAGGGCAGTATTGAAGCTGGAAAGTTCGCTGATTTTGTTTTTCTAGATCGTGATATCATGACCATTGATATCGAGGAATTACCCTTGACAAGAGTTGTAGCGACCATACTAAATGGTAAGATTGTTTTTAGCAACCGACTCTAATCCGCCTTTTGTTTAAAATTCTAACTTTTGAAGGCTTTATTTTTTATTTAAATTACATACTTCGCTT
>CAJWGK010000052.1 GCA_913030895.1 uncultured Flavobacteriaceae bacterium
AGAATTTAGTTTTAAAATATTTTACTAATTCTTAAATCTAAATTAAATTTTTTTATTGACTAATATAAGTGTAAATTCCTCAACTAAAAACTAACAATTATGAAACAATTAAAAACTAAATTTTTCTTATTCACTATCTCAATAATGTGTGCAAGCACGTTATTTGCTCAGACTAGTGTTTCAGGAACAGTTGTTGATGAAGATGGCCAACCCATTCCGGGGGTAACCATTTTGGACAGCAGCAACGATCAAAATGGAACTGTCTCAGATTTTGACGGTAACTTTACAATCAGTGTTCCCTCTGACGGCACATTGAAGATTAGTTACATCGGTTACCAAGCCCAAAGTATTGCAGTTTCAGGACAAACTAACTTAAGTATTTCCCTTGAGGAATCCGTTTCCGCTTTAGATGAAGTTGTTATCACAGGTTATGGTTCTCAAGTCAAAAAGAGTGACTTAACAGGATCAATTTCCTCCATCGGTTCGGAAGACTTTGAAAACCAACCACTCATTAGAGTTGATCAAGCCTTACAAGCCAGAGCTGCCGGGGTTGCGGTGACGCAAACCAGTGGTGCACCAGGAGCAGGGTATAAGATCAGAATTCGAGGGGCGAACTCAATTACAGGAAATAACAATCCGCTGTATGTAGTAGATGGTCTTGTAGTGGGTAACATCAATAACATTAACGCCAGCGACATCAGCTCAATGGAAGTGTTAAAAGATGCATCTGCAACAGCTATTTACGGAAATAGGGGTGCCAATGGTGTTGTCCTTATTACTACAAAATCTGGTAAAAAAGGCAAAGCCAAAATCCAGATAGATTCGTTTTTTGGAACTTCAGAAGTCGTCCAAAAAATTCCTGTTATGACACCAGCTCAATTTGCTGAGGGTGTGAATTTAAGAGACGGTGTTCAAACCATTTCTCAAGCGAGAATAACTGAATTGAGCGCTGGAGGAGGTGCTGATTGGCAAGAATATTTCTTCAGAACTGCTCCCTTTTCCAATGTAGTTGTATCTGCGAGTGGTGGATCAGATGATGTAGATTACTATATTTCTGCCAACAGTTACAAAGCAGAGGCCACGGTAATCAATCAAGATTACAGTCGATTGAATTTAAGAGCTAACATCAATGCACAATTGAATGACAAGCTTAAAATAGGAATCAATAATTTTGTAAGCCGTTCAGAAAACAATGGTGCAAGGGCCAATCTTGCAACGGGTATTGCTTGGGACATGAACACACCTCCGCGTGACTCCAATGGAGATTATAATTCTGCCCCACTTGTCTCTGGAGTTGGTAACGGATCTCCTATGCCGCTTTTAGCGCCTGAAAACAATAAAGTTGAAAATATTTCAGATCAATTGATTTCAAGTATTTATGCCAACTACAATATTACGGATAACATAACTTTGAATATTTCCGCTGGTATCGAAAAAATTGATTTGACCAATAGTAGTTATACTTCCTCGGAGGTTAATGGTGTATCAGAGGCAGTCGTAAGAGATCAACAAGGTTTTCGTTTTCAGAATACCAATCGTTTGACTTATAAAAATGACAATCCTGATCATGCTTTTCAAGCTGATTTGGTTCACGAACAGCAGTCATTCGAAATGAACTTTAGAGAAGCTACAGCGAGTTCTTTCTTCTCTAACTCCACTAATTTTAGAGAGTTGTCATTGGCAGGTATTCAAAATACCGACAGTGGAAATACCAATGAAAAGCTAGAATCATTCTTAGCAAGGGTAAACTACTCACTTTATGACAAGTATTTGTTTACTGCTTCTGTAAGAGCAGATGGATCAAGTAAATTTAATAAGGACAATCAGTGGGGTACTTTCCCTTCTGGATCTATTGCATGGAGAATTTCTCAAGAAGACTTTCTTAAAGACAATCCTACCATCAGTTCATTAAAAGCTCGAGCGAGTTTTGGAGTTACAGGTAGCCAGGCGGTAAGTCCATTTTCTACCATCTCTATCCCTGGAATTTCAACAGCTAACAACTATCCTTTTACCGGTGGTGTTGCAAGTATTGGTGTTGCTCCCTCTACTCGAATGGCGAATCCAGACTTAACTTGGGAAACCACTACGCAATTCAATATTGGATTTGATTTGGGTCTTTGGAGTTCTAAAGCATTGTTATCTGTAGATTATTATACTAAAAAAACAGAGGATATTCTTTTATCAAGGATATTACCCGAATTTGTTGGACCTACATTGATTACTCAAAATGCTGGTGAGGTTGAAAACAAAGGATTTGATATCTCCCTCAATACAGTATTGTATGAGAAAAATGATCTATCTGTTAACTCTATTTTCAACCTTTCCTCCAACAAAAACAAAGTTGTAAGTTTAGTTGATGGAATAGACAACATGGTTTTAGGTAATACCTATTATGGTAATACTTTCCCTGTAAACCCTACTAGAGTTGAGGTAGGTAAACCGATCAGTACATTTAGAGGATACCATTTTGAAGGGGTTTACCAAACTGGAGCTACAGATGGCACCCCTGGACATGCAAAATATCGTGACTTAGATGGAGATAGCAATATTACTACTAACGATATTGGTAATGTCGGAGATGGAAATCCTGACTTTACTTGGGGATGGAATTTGAATATTGATTACAAAGATTTAAATTTAAATATGGTATTTGAAGGTGCTCAAGGAAATGATATATACAATTTCCAAAGAATGAGAATGTTGGGACTTGGTTCTGCTCAGTTCCACGCTGTTCACGCAGATTTTAATAATAGCTGGACTACTACCAATCCTAGTAATACAATTCATTCTGGAACACAAGCTTCACGAGATGCCAACCAATGGCTTTCCTCACAGTTTTTAGAAGACGGTTCTTATACTACTCTAAGAAGCGCTTCCTTAACTTATAATATAAAAGATGCTTTAAGCGTTTTGGGTGTTGAGCAGTTGAAAGTTTTTGTCAATGCTGAAAACTTATTCATCATCACAGATTACTCTGGTTTTGATCCAGTATCTACAGCATCAGGAAATTCTGATGTTGACCTTGGAATCGACTTAAATGCTTTTCCTATTTCGAGATCATTTTCAGTTGGATTTAATCTTACATTTTAAAAAATTTAGACATGAAAAACACATATAAAATATTTACACTTATTATTTCGTTTTTATTTGTTTTCTCTTGTAGTGACCTAGAAGAGGATAGAAGTGGAATCTTATCACTAGATAACCTTCAGTCGGAAGGAGATCTTGTGGCTGCACTTACACCAGTGTATAAAGAGCTTCAACAAACGTTTAAAAACCCTCACTTTATGAGAACCAATACTTTTGGATCTGATGATATCACTACTTGGTGGGGAGGAAACAAAGCTCCGTTGAGGGTTTTTGATGGATTTAACTATGGTAACGGAGAAAACTCTGAGGTTAATTGGCTGGACTGGGACTGGAAAGGGTTCTGGAAGGTTATATACCATGCCAATTCACTCGTAGAGGGATTGAAGACTTCTACTGCTCCAGATGCTTTGAAGTCCGTGGTTGAAGGTGAGGCAAGGTTTTTAAGAGCATTCGCTTACTTTCAACTCGTCAGAGAACATGGAAATATGCCGATCATATTGGATGGTATGACCCCTACTGGTGACGAGCAACGTGCTACAGTATTGGAAAACTACCAACATATCGAAGCAGACTTATTGTATGCTGAGGCTAACTTGCCTGCTCCTGGAGCAACTGCCAATGTCGGAAGAGCTTCTGCTGCAGCTGCCAAAACAGTTCTTGCAGATCTGTATTTGACATGGGCTGGCTGGCCAGTAAAAGATACCTCTAAAAACGCCTTGGCCGCAACCAAAGCAAAAGAAGTAATAGACATGGGTTATCACTCTTTGCTTCCTATTAGTGAATTGTGGTTATTAGAAAACGCTAACAGTAGAGAAAGTATCTTCTCTGTTCAGTTTTCAAAGGAAGAAGACCATAGAAATGGGCATCCTGCTGCTACTAGTTTTCACATGGCAAGAGGATGGTCGGATATGTATCCCGAACTGCAATTCTTTAAAGACTTTCCTGAAGGTCCAAGAAAAGAAGCAACTTTCGTAACAGATATTCCCAATCGTGGTTTTGCAGGCGGAAAAATTATCACCAAAAGCCCAGCTTCAGTTGAGTGGAGTGTATCCGAGAGATTTCACCCCATGTATGGTAAGTTTACTGCATCTGAAGATTTGACAGTAGTGGGAAGAACTATGGGCTACAGACCCATCGAGGTTTATCGTTATGCTGAAGTACTATTGATTTTTGCAGAGGCCAAAGCGGCTTCTGGATCATTGGACGCCTCTGCTTTAGATGCATTAAATCAGGTGAAAAGAAGAGCAGCGGGTCTAGACCCCTTCACTTCTGACCCCACGGTTGATGTTACTTCTGCTAACGTAAATGATATCATTACTGAAAAAGGATGGGAGCTGGCTGCAGAGCACAAAAGATGGTTTGATTTGATCAGAACAGAAACATTAGAGACTGCTATTTCTCGTAGAGATCCTAATGAACAGGTGCCTTTGGTAAGGCAACCGACCAAAGATCAGTACATTACACCTATCCCTGCTGAGGCTATTGCAACGAGTAAACTTATTCAAAACCCACAAGGTTTTAAGGTTCAATAAATCAATACGGTACGCTATGTATCAAAAAAAAGGGAGTGAATTTTCACTCCCTTTTTTTATTTACGATTTTCTTTAAGCCTTTTCTGCCATCGGTCTGTATGAATCAATCCAAAGAAAATTGGGTCGATTAGTTGAGCATCCCAAATTTGACGCAGAGAGTCTAAAATACCCCATATTTTTAAAAAAATTAGGTAGTAAAGTCCCAATAAATAATTGCCTTGTAATCTTTTAAAAAAGAACAAAAAGCAGCTAGTTTAACCTTTGAAATCAAATGTAATTTTTTTTGTAATTTCTGTGTCTAAAAACCAATACATGACAAATAATTTTCAATTGATGGTTGGCTTAATTTTATGTTTTGCCTTGAGTAGTCTTCATGCACAAAAAACCGAATATGTTCTTGAAGAAAATCTACCTTATTATGAAGGCATCGTTTCTGATTCCTATCAAAAAGAGCGATGTAAAATTGACCTTTATTATCCCAAAGAAATTAAAGACTTCCCAACAATTGTTTGGTTTCATGGTGGAGGTTTAAAGGGAGGTAAAAAATCTATTCCAGAACAATTAAAAGAAAAGGGTATGGCTGTAGTGGCGGTCAACTATAGGCTTTATCCTAAAGTTAAAACGCCAGTCTTTATTGAAGATGCTGCCGCTGCTGTCGCCTGGACTTTTAAAAATATAGAAAATTTTGGCGGAGACCCAGCCAAAATTGTAGTTAGTGGTAGTTCTGCTGGAGGTTATTTGACCATGATGGTAGGCTTGGATAAAAGTTACTTGGCCACCCATCAAATAGATGCAGACAATATTTTTGCTTTACTACCTCTTACTGGACATGCGATTACCCATTTCACTGTTAGGGCAGAACAAGGGATTTCTAATAAACAACCAATTATAGACCGCTACGCACCGCTTTATCATGTCAGAGGGGATGCGCCTCCAATTGTTCTTTATACAGGGGATCCAGAATTAGAAATGCTTGGTAGAGCTGAGGAAAATGCTTATATGATGCGGATGCTTAAAGTAGCAGGACACCCCAACGTAAAGCACATTATCCTTAACGGATATGGACACGGTATCGGAATTCCAGCGTTACCCTTAGTGGTCAAAGAAATTAATAAAATGATAAAAAATTTATGAAAAATCAAATACGCTTTTCAATTTTAGTGATTGCATTTATTCTCAGTACAGTTTCTAGCTTTAGTCAAAATAAGCAAGAGCAACCCAGCCTAGAGGGGAAAAATGTAATATTTGTTTACGGAGGTTGGCAAGGACATAAACCCACCGAAAGTGTGGATGTTTTTGTTCCAAAACTTAAGGAAAAAGGTGCAAACGTTAAGGTGTTTAATTCCTTAGAGGTTTATACCGATCAAAACTTAATGGCCGAAACAGATTTAATCATTCAGGCATGGACCATGGGAAAAATCACCAATGAGGAATTTAAAGGACTTCAGACAGCGGTGATGAATGGCACAGGATTTGCTGGTTGGCATGGAGGAACAGGTGATGCGTTTAGAGACAATTTCAATTTTCAGTTTATGGTTGGCGGTCAATTTGTTTCTCATCCTGGAGGAAAAATTGATTTCACTGTTGATATAGTTGATAGTGATGATTATATCACTAAGGATATCAATGATTTTGAATTAAAGCAAACCGAACAATACTATATGCTAATTGACCCGAATATAAAAGTTTTGGCCATATCAGAATTTAACAGAGAACGATATGTAAAAGAGGGACAACCAGAAAATAAGGTTACTGGGAGTATAGTGCCTATGGTTTGGAAAAAGAACTTTGGAAAAGGAAGAATTTTCTATTCCTCCATAGGACATAACCTGACCGACTTTGATGTTACAGAAGTTTTAAAAATCCAAATGAGAGGATTTGAATGGGCGGCTCAAGGCAAACATCAACAGCCTGAAAATACAATTTCCCCTGTCTATGGTTACTTGAAGAATTCCAATTTAAATTAAGCTTCGCTTTATATCTTGATTTTCGTATTTTTGGACCACCATAAATGATTTAAATGTTTTTAAACTATACCATTCAAAAAACCCTCTTAATTTTTTCATTTTTCCTGTTTAGTACGATTTATGTCTTCTCACAAAATCAAGCTAATTACCCTTCATTAAATGGGAAAAAAGTGATTTTTGTTTATGGAGGCATGCAAGGACACAGTCCCAAAGAGAGCGCTGATCTTTTCGTTCCCCTGCTTGAGAAAGAGGGAGCCACCGTTAAGGTTTTTAATAACTTTAGTGTTTACGAAGATGAAAAATTAATGGGTGAAGCAGACCTAATTATTCAAACTTTTACCGATGCTTTTACCGCTGATCCAAGAATGAACGGCGCCCAGTTTAATGGGTTAAAAAATGCCATTCTGAATGGAACTGGATTTGCTGGATGGCACGGAGGTCTAGCAGACTCAAGTCCTAACCCCCAATACCATTTTATTGTAGGCGGGGATTTTATCTCACACCCAGGAGAGTTAGAGGGAATGAAGACTTCTGAATATGAGGTGAAAATTTATGATCAAGAAGACTATATCACCAAAGGAATAAAAGATTTCAAGGTTTCCGACACGGAACAGTATTACATGATGATAGATCCCAATGTCAAAGTATTGGCAACTTCTGAATTTAAATTGAACAATTGGTCTCCTGCTGAAAATAATATCAAAGGCAGTTTTATGCCTGTGATTTGGAAAAAAAATTATGGAAAGGGGAGGGTTTTCTTCAATTCACTAGGACATTTTCTAAGAGAATTTGAGATTCCAGAGGTACTTACCGTTCAAATGAGAGGTTTTCGCTGGGCGTCAGAAGGAAAATATCATCCAAAGGAAAATCTAATTTTACCTGTATATAAAAAATGATAGCAATAGGATATGATATAGGAAGCTCCTTTGTCAAAGCCGCCTTGGTAGATGTTAAAACCGGAAAGCCCATTGAGCGGGTGAGGGTACCTGAAGTAGAAATACCCATGGTAGCTCAGGAAATTGGATGGGCAGAACAAGACCCTCAGCTTTGGTGGGAATACCTTTGTGAGGCAACCAAATCATTGATCAAAAAAGCTAACATCGAACCCGAACAAATATCAAGTATAGGAATATCCTATCAAATGCATGGACTGGTTTTAGTAGATCAAGATATAAACCCTTTGAGGAAATCCATTATCTGGTGTGATAGTAGAGCAACTCCCTACGGAGAAAAAGCATTCGAAAAATTAGGGAAATCTTATTGTAAAGAACATTTACTCAACTCCCCAGGAAATTTTACCGCTTCAAAATTGGCCTGGGTCATTGAAAACGAACCAGAATTATACAACAAAACTTATAAGTTTATGCTCCCCGGAGATTTTTTGGTGGCTAAACTTACAGGAGAATTTCAAACAACGATTACTGGATTATCAGAAGGTGTTTTTTGGGATTTTAAAAATGACAATCCTTCAGATGCCCTTTTTGATCATTATCAAATAGATAAAAATCTTATCCCAGAAGTAGTTCCCAATTTCCGTGTGCAAGCCAAGGTGTCTAAAACTGGTAGTAATGCTACTGGATTAGCCGAAGGAATTCCTATCACCTATCGCGCAGGAGATCAGCCCAACAACGCCTATACCCTAGGCGCAAGAAACCCAGGAGATGTCGTTGCAACAGCAGGGACTTCTGGAGTGGTTTATGCCCTGACAGATCAGCTTTCTGGGAATGAACTCACCAAGGTCAATACCTTTGCACATGCCAGCTACCAACCCGATCAAAAAACTTTTGGGAAACTACTCAACCTCAATGGAGCAGGGATCCAATACCGTTGGTTACACCAGCTGATGGGTTCAATGGGATATGAAAAATTAAACAATATGGCAGCCAATGCTCCGATTGGAAGCAATGGTTTGACTGTTTTTCCTTTCGGAAATGGAGCCGAGCGGATGCTAGACAACAAGGTTGTAAATGGTCACATTAGCAATATAAACTTTAATGTTCATGACAATGATCATATGGTTAGAGCTACGCTTGAGGGTATTGCTTTTGCCCTTGTTTACGGGATTGAAATCCTCAAAAACGATGGCGTGGCAATTGAAAGCTTAAAGGTAGGTAACGACAATTTATTTTTGTCTGAGGAATTCTCAAAAACCATTGCTGACACCCTGGGGATCACCATTGAAATGCTCGAAGCTACGGGGTCAGAGGGTGCTGCTAAAGCCAGTATCGCAGGCTTGTACGGCGGAACAGTGGAAGACAAAATTAAAATCACTAAAACGATCAAGCCCAATGCTAAGACTCACGATCAGAGTGTTGAGGCATACGAAAACTGGAAAAATCAATTACTAAATAATATCATTTAACATGAAACAAGATTACTTTAAAAATATTGACAAGATCAAATTTGAAGGCAAAGAATCCGACAATCCTTTGGCTTTCAAATATTATGATGCTGACCGAATGGTTATGGGAAAATCCCTTAAAGATCATTTTAAATTTGCAATGGCTTACTGGCACAGCATGAATGACAATGGGGCTGACCCTTTTGGACGTCTGACTAACTTGTATCCTTGGAATCAGGAAAATGATGTTTTACAGCAAGCCAAAAATAGGGCCGATGCTTCCTTTGAGTTCCTTCAAAAAATGGGCTTTGATTATTTCTGTTTCCATGACATCGATTTAATTCAGGAAGGTGCTTCCCTTTTGGAAACCGAAAAAAGAGTGGGTCAAATAGCTGAATATATAAAAGGCAAGCAAAAAGAAACTGGAATTAAAGTCTTATGGGGGACTGCCAACTGTTTTTCAAATCCCGTTTATATGAACGGCGCGATAACCAATCCCGATTTTAGAGTTGCTTCAAGGGCAGCGGCGCAAATTAAAATTGCCTTTGACACTTCCATGGAATTGGGTGCAGAAAACTATGTTTTCTGGGGAGGACGAGAAGGCTATTTATCGCTACTGAATACCGACATGAATCGCGAGTTGGATCACTTAGCGACATTCTTTAATAAGATGGTTGAGTATGGACAACAACAAGGATTTAAAGGAAATTTCTTTATCGAACCAAAACCTGCTGAGCCAACCAAGCACCAGTATGATTTTGATGCAGCTACCGTTGTTGGGTTTTTAAATCAAAATGGACTAAAAGACCATTTTAAGCTCAATATTGAGGTCAATCACGCCACTTTAGCCGGTCATACCTTTGAGCACGAACTTCAAGTTTCTGCCAATGCGGGAATGCTTGGTAGTATTGATGCTAACCGAGGAGATTACCAAAATGGCTGGGATACGGATCAGTTTTCAATTAATCTTTACGAAACCATAGAAGCGATGTTGGTCTTCCTTAAATCAGGTGGATTACAAGGAGGTGGAATCAACTTTGACGCTAAAGTGAGAAGAAACTCCACGGATTTAGAAGATTTATTAATTGCCCATATCCAAGGAGCCGACACATTTGCCAGAGGGTTAATTGCTGCAGAGCATATTCTAACCAACACCTCTTATGCTAAAATGTTAAAAGAACGATATCAGTCCTATGACGGAGGGCAAGGTAAAGCATTTGAAAATGCTGAGTTATCAGTAGAAGATTTGTATAAAATTGGTATCGAACAAGCAGAAATTCCTCATACAAGTGGTAAGCAAGAGTTATATGAAAGCATCTTAGCGAATAGTTTTTAGCTATTATATCAAGATTATTTTTAAATTGGAGCCAATATAAACCAAACATTTATTAATTATGAATTCAAAACTATTTAACGCAAGTTGTTTTGCCTTAGTTACTACTGCGATGACTTTTGCTGTTCGAGCAAAGATTGAGTTAGTTTTTAGTAACGACTACGGTTTAACACTTGAACAGATCGGAATTGCCTTCGGTCCTGCATTTTATGGATTTACATTGGCAATGATAATAGGAGGTTTTTTGGTAGACCTTTTTGGCATGAAAAAAATTATGAACCTCGCATTTATTGGTCACTTGGGAGGTATTGTTTTGACCTTGTTTGCAAGAGATTTTTGGATGCTATTTTCTGGTACTTTGTTGATCGGAATTGGAAACGGTATGGTCGAAGCAGCCTGTAACCCCCTAATTGCAACCCTTTTCCCAAATGAAAAAACAAAAATGCTCAACCGTTTTCACGTATGGTTCCCCGGTGGAATTGTGATCGGGAGTATTTTGGGATATGTAATTGTCGACTTGATGGGTCTGAGTTGGATGATATTGGTAGCAACCTTATTTATTCCACTAATCATTTACATAATACGATTTAGAGGTCAGGAATTTCCCGCTACTGAGCGCGTTTCCAGTGGAGTTACTTACAATGACATGTTGAAAGCCTGTTTTGCCAACCCACTATTTTGGTTCATAGGTTTCTGTATGTTGCTAACCGCTTCTACTGAGTTAGCTACTACCCAAAGAATTTCCTCATTATTAGAGGAAACGGTATCAAACCCAATTTTGGTATTGGCATTCATCAATGGAATTATGATGGTTGGAAGACTTTTTGCTGGAGATATTGTACATAAATTGAGTATCACCAAAATGTTATTGTTTTCTGCAGTTTTCTCCTTCCTAGGATTGCTCTGGTTATCATCCGCAACGGGAATGGCTTCTTTCTTAGCAGCAGCAGTATTTGCGATTGGCGTGTGCTATTTTTGGCCTACCATGTTGTCTTTTGTTGCTGAAAAAATTCCAAGCAGTGGTGCGCTAGGTTTATCCTTGATGGGCGGTCTAGGGATGTTCTCTGTTGCCATTGTTCTATGGGCAATGGGATTGGTCATGGATATGGACGCTACTGGGTCTGATACTTTATATCGAATGGCACTATTACCTGCAATACTCATTGTGCTTTTTGGAGCGCGATTATTGGTGGAAATAAAGGCGGCGAAATCCGCTTAAATCATATTTTTGATTAAATGGGAAAGCATAAGCTTTCCCATTTTTTTATTTTAAGGAATGAAATATCTTTTTTTAATACTTAGTACAAGTTTAGTATTTGCTCAAAAAACAATGGATCCTAAACTCACTGAAGTTTGGGAACCTACTCCCGAACTAGTTACTCCAGGGGATAACCAACAACCCCCCAGTGATGCAGTCGTGTTATTTGACGGAAAAAATCTATCCAAATGGATCAATGCTTATACCGGTAAACCAGCGGATTGGACAATCAACTCGGATGGATCCCTGACTGTAAAACCAGACGGAGGCATTCAAACCAAGGATGAATTTGGCTCAGTACAGTTCCACATCGAGTGGAGAACACCAAAGGAAATTAAGGGAGAAGGCCAAGGCAGAGGAAATAGTGGAATCACTTTTCAGAGACGTTTCGAAATACAGATTTTGGACAGTTATAAAAATCCTACCTACCCTAATGGTCAAGCCGCGTCGCTTTATAAACAATACATCCCTTTGGTCAATGCAAGTAGACCGCCCGGTGTATGGCAAGAGTATGACATCGTTTTTATAGAACCTGAATATGATCAAGATGGAAAGCAAATCAAAGCAGGAACTTTTACTGTTTTTCACAATGGGGTTTTGGTACTGAATAATGTCGAGATTTTAGGAACAACTGAATTTAGGGGAAATCCTAAAGTGGGTAGAGACGAGATTTCCAGCTATATGCCAGGAAAAAGTTTGAAGAAAAACATCTACATCCAAGACCATGGTAATCCCGTTTCTTTCAGAAATATCTGGTTAAGACGGCTGTAAAAAGCTCACTCATTTAGAGTGGTTTAAAAATTGTAATTTTAAGATATCTTCATAAAAGAGGGGCTTGCTTAAAATGATGAATTTAAGAACCAAAATTTTTATTTATTTCCTCGCTGCGGGTACTGTCAATTCTTGCGCACAAGAAGTGCAAGGAGATAAAATCCAAAAATCAAATACTGTTGCAGTGGATATCAATTTCTATGATGCTTTGAAACTGAGGTCAGACCTAAATTTCGAGCGTAACAAAAGAATATTATATACTACCATAAAGGACTACGAAGCTTTCGAGATCAAATATCAGAATACCAATATGCAAATGGATTTTGTTATTCGTGATCGATTACACACTGCAATTTATCTCAATCAAGAAAAGAATTTATTGGAATCTATGGATGGATCGAGATTCGATTTACCTCAGAATATTAGCGCCTCAGCCCTAACCGATGAGGTTGTGAATTTGATCGGATCGATGTATTACGGCTCGTCTGAGGTAAGAGTCTTAAAAAATGATTAATGCTACTTTGTATTAAAAATATACTTCATCTCTGTAGCGATTTGTAAAGACCGTTCATCATACTTTTCTGATTCTTTAGGGGTATCATCAAACGCCTTAGGATCCTCAAACGGTAGGGAAATCCTTTTTTCAGCACCAGGAATAAACGGGCAGTTCTCATCTGCGTGGGTACAGGTCATCACTGCTGCAAAATTATTTTTGGGATTGGGAGCATCATCATATATTTTGGAAAAAACAACTATGGGCTTTCTGTTTTCATGGTAGGTTATTTCATAATGGGGATTTTTACCTCCTGGGTTTTTAACTTCAAAACCCATTCGTTCAAAAGAGGCAATGGTTCGTTCATTACAAGCAGTAACCTCAATTCCACCTGAGAAACTATTGATATTGTACCCGTAGTACTCTGAGATAATCTTAGCCCATACTTGGGAAAGCTGACTTCTGCGGGAATTGTGTGTACATATAAAGTTGAGGTTCGCTTCAATTTTTTGTTTTGCTTTTAGCACAACATAATCTCGAAGTGGTTTTAACAAAGCTTTTCTATGATCATTTACCTGAGTATGATCAAGCTTGTTGATGAGGTCAATAACATTGATATTCATTAGCTATTTTCTTGCAAAGAAATACAATTTAATGTGAATAGGTTTTATTTTTTCGTTACTCAAATTTATTAAAAATAGGGCAGAAGATATATTTATATAAACTTTAAAAATCCATGTATAGTGTTAACAAAAAATGGTTTGATTTGATGAAAACAAAAATACTTGAGAATGTTATATAAATAAGAGGCTCTTCTTAGTGATAACCCCTTGCAATCTAACCCACCGAAATCGATATACTTCCATAAGTACTACAGTCGATTGCGAGCAATAAATTAAAACAAAACTTAGTAATTAAATTTTTTTGATCATGGCTGAGTCTTCGATCTTTTTTTCCATGCATCCGTATGGATTAATCCCAAAAAAACAGGATCAATGAGCTCAGTATTCCAGCTTTGTCTTAAGGAATCCAATCGCTTGACCT
>CAJWGK010000053.1 GCA_913030895.1 uncultured Flavobacteriaceae bacterium
AATTTAAAATGAATAAAACCCTCTTTTTATTGTTACTCCCTTTACTAGCTTTCTCTCAACATCCAAGAAATATGGAGGCAAGAAAAAAGGCGGATACTGAGATGATCGACTTACTTGAAAATTATGGCAAGGCGTATGAATACGAAGATTTTGAAAGCATTTCCAATTACTTTGACTATCCAACTACTTTCAAAGCTCCGATTGGAAATTCGATTTTAAAAGACAAAGAAGAACTCATTGAATTTTAAAAGGTTGCGAGAAGCCCTGTAGTTGTCGGAGATGACTATTGGTACTCACTCTATAAAGAAATTAAACCAATATGGATCAACAAGGATTTATGTATACTGGATGCTTTTTACAATAGATATGGTAAAAAATACAACTTGGTTACCGAAGGAAGAGCGCTTTATATGTTTAGAAAAACAGAAAATGGCTGGAAAATTTTTGATGTAACCATTGTGCAATAATTTTTGATCAGCCAATAGATAATTAAAAGATAAAAACTGCTATATTGTATTATTAACTGTAAATAATTTAAAATGAAAAACTATACCCTTACATTATTTTTTGCAATGCTAACTTGTGCATTTACTTTCGCTCAAGATTTAACCAGTCCCAAAGGCGGTGGTGTCCTAGACATAACCAGTATTATCCCCGGAGATGGATATTCTGATATCACATTTGAAGGTCAGATAAGCGGTTATGGGACGGTCTATGTGGCCTTTAAAGTCGCTTCAATCAATTCCTCAAAAAACAGTGGAACCCTCGATGGTCAGGGCAGGACAATTTTAGAAAATGGCACCCTTCTATCCACGCCTTTAAAAGGAACTTGGAAGAGAACCGGTGCAATGGTCAAGTTTTATTTTACCGATGCAGTCAACAATGGCGCGATGAATTTTGTAATGTGGGATGTTAACCTGCTGGAGAAAAAAGCAGCTGTTAAATATTTTGAATTACAAACTGCAGAAAATTAAACCTGCGGTATTTCCATTAACAAAACCTAGAAATTTTGAATTAGTTGCTAATTGCAAGTATATTTTCTATGTTTGATATATTAACCATAAATTATTTAAAATGAAAAAAACATTAACCTTAATTATTTTACTTACCGCACTAACGGTCAAATCTCAAGACTGGTCATCTGCTTATAGAGTAGTTGAAGAAATTACCTTAAATGAAGGCTTAGAAGATCAATACTTGGAATTTGAAAAATTTTGGCAAGTTGTTAAAGAACAACAAATTAAGGACGGAAAGCTAATGGGTTGGTTTATCTGGAAAGTTGATCCTACCTCCAATGACAACAAGCCTTGGGCCGAATACCTTGTCTACAACGTCTTTAAAGACAAGGCACAAATGGAAGAAATGCAATCCAAAAATGTTGATTGGTGGTTAGATTACATCGCGGCTGCTCACAAAGGAAAAACCAAAAGATCAGTAATCAAAAAGTATGTAAAAGAAGCGCAGGAGAATAAATACAGAAAAAAAACAGTCATTTATAGGCTAAAAGGTCTTGCGGCAACGCTTGCTGAAGGGGCTGGTCCACAGGCAGGAATGAAAGGAACTTACCTGGGAATGGAACAGCTTTCTGACGATTATGTGGACTTTGAGATGAATTATTTTGCACCAAACCATTTTAAAAATCAATCGAGACTTTACTGGGATCTCAACGAAGTTATTGGCCGTTCAAAAAATGCTTACGAGCCTGTAACCCATGTGATTTTTGAGGTTGTCAATCCAGACGCCCCTCAAATGGATGAAAACGCCGAGTTGTCATTTGAAGAAAAAATGACAAGAAAATATGGCTACAAAAGCCGTAAGCTTCATGGCTATTTACAAGCCGATTTAAAGCTTTTTACTTGGGCTTACTAAGTAAATCTTTTCAAAAAAACTAACCCTCCCCAATGGAGGGTTTTTTATTTCACCCCAAGCCTATAAGCCTCACTTGGCTGTCGCATCGCTGATTTGTTTTTAGCGAAGGAACGTCTGTTGTTTATTTTTTTATGGTAATTGAATTAATTTTTTTTTAAAAGTAGCCCTGTCCTGTGGCCGTTTAGGGTTGTTTCAATTATTTTTAAAAAAGAAAATAGGTTTGAATCTGACAAAGTATTAGTACATTTAAATCTCATAAAATTTGACAAAAATGAAAAGAAAAGTAAACGCAGTTTGGAACGGTGACGGTGCTGATGGAAAAGGATTTTTAACCGTTCAAAGTGGCGCTTTTAATCAAATGCCCTACAGTTTTAAAACCAGATTTGAAAATGACAACGGTAAACTTGGAACCAATCCCG
This sequence comes from uncultured Flavobacteriaceae bacterium, assembly GCA_913030895.1. GTDB lineage: Bacteria > Bacteroidota > Bacteroidia > Flavobacteriales > Flavobacteriaceae > UBA8316. Next base: position 2,289 of record CAJWGK010000053.1, read on the forward strand.
AAGAACTTATCGCCTCGGCACTCGCAGGTTGCTTCAGCATGAAAATGGCTTTTGTGCTAAACGAAGCTGATTTTAATCCTACTGAATTAAACACCGATGCGGTGCTGACCTTTGAGGACGGTTCAATAAAATCTATTGCATTATCTCTAAAAGGAAAAGTTCCCAATATAGACGATAAAAAGTTTAGTGAACTTGCCGAAGATGCAAAAATCAACTGCCCTGTCTCTGGCGTTTTAAACTGCGATATAACAGTGGACGCCTCATTGTCTTAATGTTTTTAAAACATGTCCTTCTAATTGGAGTAGCATTGCTTAATTCATGGTAATCAATTTATCAGACCATAACCAACAATTGAAAAATCACCTTCCTTTATTTTTATTGCGTTCTTGTGCGAACAATCGCCTTAAAAAATATTTCCCTTTACTCTGCCTATTGATGTTTTTTTCAAAAGGGTTTTCTCAAGACAGTAAAAAATTGTCATTAGGAGAGCAGCCTATCTTTAAGATCAACAAAACAACTCAGCCCATCGTGGTTGATGGAAAAATGAATGAGGAGGCTTGGTCTAAAACCGAAAAAAGAGACTTTGATTATTTCTACAGAATAGAAAAACCCGATGATCGCCAAATCACGACCCTCAGAATGTTGTGGGACGACGAAAATTTGTACCTATTTTATGACATGAAAGATAAGTACCTAACCGTTCGTGAAACCAATAGAGATGGGCAGCCGTATTTCGATGATTGTGCAGAGTTATTTTTAATTACCGCCCCAGATAGTTTAGACACCCACTTTGGTTATGAACTAAACCTCAACAAAGCCTCAAACGACTTTATCTACTTCAATAATTTTTACGCTGGGGAAGACGTCGTTTTTAAAGATTTTGATCCTGATTTTGAGGTGGAAGTAACTTATAACGGAACCCTGAATGACAATAGCGATATTGATTTGGGGTGGACGATGGAAATAGCAATTCCGATGGCAAATTTCGGGAAATTGGGCGATGTAGTTCCTGCGGAATCAGGCAATCGATGGGCTTTTTTGGCGGTTCGTCAAGATCGCAATGACAATGAAGGAACTCGAAGATCAACATCAACGATTTTTCCCATTTACGACCTCTCAAAAAATGTACATCAACCCAATAGGTTTGGGCTATTAGAATTTGTAGAATAAAAGTTTTTTACCACCCCTCATCACTGGAAATTTGAAAAATGGAAACTACTAACAGATTCCGATAAAAAATTTCTACAAAACTTCCAGTTAATCCAAAAACAGTAACTTATACCACTGATATTTTATTAGAAAACTTTAGTTTTCGACTCAACTATAAAGAATTGATGATGGTGATTAAAAATAAGTTTAGGCTGGTATTTTGTATATTTTTAATCGCTACTTACAGCCTTGTTCGCGGGCAAAAACTGACCAAATCCGACACCCTTTTTTTGGATCAGACACCTTTAAAAGTCAAATTTAACTATTCAAATAAAGTCTTAAATCAAAAGACAAACGACTCAACTTTTATTAAGTCAAAACTTGTTTTTTTTGAAAAAGACCAGGCCAAAGAAATCCAAATTTCGCTTAGAGCCCGAGGTAACTTCAGAAGAGAAAACTGTTTTATCACGCCCGTTAAAATGAAGATTAAGAAAAGCCAGTCATCAAATACAATTTTTACTGGCAATAAGTCCTTGAAGCTTGTTTTACCATGCAAAAACGATCGGGACAAAAACGATATGATACTAAAGGAATATGTAGCGTATAAAATTTATGAAATTATTTCCCCTTTTTACTTTAAGACCAGAAGACTCGAAATTGATTATGCCGACCAAAGAAAAAAAGGTCAAAAAAATTATGACTTTAAAGGATTCTTCATTGAAGATGATGACAGGGTTGCTAAAAGATTTGGGGGAAAAATTGTGCAAAGGTCGATTAACCCCCTTGCTATGGACGATTTCATCTCAGTTAGTTTGTCTTTTTTTAATTTCATGATTGGAAATACTGATTTTTCCTCTGCACATCATCACAATGGGAAATTACTGTATTTTGAAAAAAAGGTAATTCCAATTCCGTATGACTTTGATTTGACCGGATGGGTGAACCCCAGATATGGGAAAGGAGTCACCAACCGATTGGGATTTACTTTTGGAAAGCGAAATTATATCGGTTTTAAAAGAGAAGCAGCGGTTTACCAAAAAGTAAGAAATCATTTTTTAGCCTTAAAAAATAAAATTTTCGGAGTGGTTGCGCGCTATGAATCTGACTTTGAAAACGATTATGCTTTTACGATGATGTCAAATTATCTCAAAGAGTTTTATGAAATTTTGGAAGATGATAAGCGATATAAAAACCAGATTTTTTCTCAAGCAAAATAACCACCAAATGTTGCTTAACGTTTTTTTCGGAGACTGCTATTGAATTAAGCCAGAGAGGTTAAAACGAGAGACAAATTCCCACACCAGTTGACTTGAACTTTTCCCACCATAGCTGTCATTGTCATTCCAAGTATGTCCACCATCGATGATTTTAAAATGTCGTACATAAGTGTCCCCGCCGGCGTCTGTGTACTCATATTGATCAAAGCCACTATTTTGGGTGATTTCTAGGTTTTCTGCTTGATTAAAATCACTCCAGTACTCGATTACATCAGCAGCAGACTTTAATCCTGTTGTGCCATTATATGGCACATAGTAGTCTGCAGTTCCATGAATATTTATCACACCTAGGGGCGCGTACGCTTCGCAGTTGTCATACGTATATTCCAACATGGTTCCAGCTACTGAACCAACCGCAGCAATTTTATTGCTCAATCGACAAGCCAAACCATAAACGAAATAACCCCCATTGGAATAACCACTTGCATAGACTCTATTAGTATCAATAGCCATTTCCTGTTTTAGCGTATTGATCAGGGCTTCCACAAAACCTAGGTCATCCGCACTACTTTTATTGTTTCCCCCAACAGGGTCAGGGTTCCAATGCGGTAATCCTCCAAGCAGTGTCCCCTGAGGATAAACCAAAATAAAATTTTCAGACTCAGCAAGAGGGCGCATATCCGCCGAATTCATTTGATCTATTGCGTTATCACTAAATCCGTGAAAATTGAGCATCAAAGGAAGTTCAGTCCCTTCGGTATAGGATTGTGGGACATATAAATAATAAGTTCTCTGAATGCCATCATGCATGATTGAACGTTGAGAACCCCCACGATTAATGGATTCAGTGGTCGATTGAACTTCGTTATTTTCCGAACAAGCCAAGAACAGCGCTAATAGAAATAAAAGTAGTATCGGTTGCTTTTGCATTACGCCTTCAAAGTTAAGAAAACATCGATCAACTTGGCGTTAATCCTTTAGGCGAAAAGCGACATACTTATTTCCTGAAGGTGTTCCCATTTTTCCGCCCCCACAAGCGATTACAACATATTGCTTTCCATTTTTTTTGTAGGTGATCGGCGTGGCATATCCTCCTGCGGGAAGTTTATATTTCCATAGTTCTGCTCCAGTTTCTTTGTGAAATGCTCTGACGAAGCCGTCGTTAGTTGCCCCGATAAAAATAAGATTTCCTGCAGTAACGATTGGGCCGCCATAGTTTTCAGTTCCCGTTTTTGGGAAGCCTTTTTTGGTCAATTCCTCATACTCCCCCAAGGGGACTTTCCATAAGATTTCCCCCTTATTGAGATCAACAGCATTTAGAGTTCCCCAAGGTGGAGCAACTGCCGGGTAGCCGTCCTCATTAAGAAACCTGCCAATTATATTTACGGAATATGGCATTGTCTTTCGACCAGTTTCTTTTAGTTTTTCATCAGCGATTTTTACATTATAGTCATTCAGCAGATAGGAAGACAGCGTTGTTAACTCAGTTTTTGTCAAATTAGGGAATCCCATCATGGCTCCTCGACCCGCAGTAATCATTTTTTGTAGGGATTGATGCTCATACTTTTTATTGAGCTCTCTCAGGTCAGGGAAATTTACTCCTCCGTTTCGGTTGATCCCATGACATCTGGCACAATGTTGTTGGTAAATTCCCGCACCGTAATTGATGACTGGATTAGTGCTATCAAAATCGAGTTTATTGGCTTTTAAAACCCAAGGCATTTCATTTGCATTGACATACATGATCCCTGAATTGGGATCAAACGCAGCGCCTCCCCATTCGGCACCACCATCAAAACCTGGAAAAACGATTACCCCTTTTTTATCAGGGGGAATGAATTGCCCTGCTGAGGTTAATTTATCGAACTTTTCGACCAGCGTTTCTGCGTTGGTCTTACCGTTTGGTCCCCATGAAATCATCGCTTTGGTTTGCGCAAAAGAATCACTGATCATTTCTCGTGTAAACTCTTGCCGCGCAATAGGCGGTATTTTTGTTGGCAATGGTTGGGTTGGCCATGCTTCCTCTCCTACCAATTCAGAGGGTGGAAAAGGCTTTTCCTCTACAGGGAAAATTAGCTTACCATCAGCACGATCGAAAACAAAAATATGACCTGATTTGGTAACTTGTGCCACTGCTGCTATAGTTTCTCCTTCAACATTGATGCTAATCAAATTTGGTGGCGCCGGTAGGTCGCGATCCCACAGGTCGTGATGAACAAATTGATAGTGCCAAATACGCTCGCCCGTCAATGCGTCAATGGCCAAAAGGGAATTGGCAAATAAGTTCTTTCCTTTTCTGTTGCCACCATAGAAATCTGGAGAAGCAGAACCGGTTGGGATATAAACTATCCCTGTTTTTTCATCCATACTCATACCCGACCAAGAGTTGGCTCCACCGATACGCTTCCAGGCGTCTTTCGGCCATGTATCATAACCGTATTCTCCGGGGTGAGGTACCGTATTAAAACGCCATACTATCTCCCCCGTATTTAAATCATAAGCTCTGACATGCCCCGGAGAGGCTCCAGCACTTTCATGTACTCTGGTGCCTTGAACCAAGATGTTTTTATAGACTGCCCCAGGGGTATTGGCAATGACACTGAGTTGTTCGTAAGGTTTGCCCAATCCCTTCCTTAAGTCTATTTTTCCTTGTTCCCCAAATGAAGTTTCTAATGCTCCAGTCACTGCGTCAACAGCATAAAGATATTTCCATGCTGCATAAATAATTCTTCCGTTTGAGCCGTCCTCCCAGAAGATTAAACCTCTGTTGACACCAAAACCAGTTTGACCTGATTCATGGGGGCTAAACTTCCATAGCTCTGCTCCAGTTTCAGCATCTATAGCAAAAAGCTCCAAGGCAGGGTTGGTTCCATACAATACACCATTGATCACGAGAGGATTACATTGAATCTGAGTGTATTTACTAATCTTTCCCGATTCATACTCCCATGCCAATTCTAGGTTACCCACATTTTCACTATTGATTTGTTTTAAATCGGAGTAATGTGATCGGGATTGATCCCCCAAGTAAGCGTTCCAATCTTTATTCCGATTACAAGAAACGATTACAAATATTATAAACAGCAGTGCTGAAGTTTTCGTTTTCATTTATTTCTAGTTTTATTGCATCATTAATCTTTTTTGTAAGTAACCATATCACTAATCCAAATGGTCGCACCTTTGTTGGGGTTTAAAACTTTCATCTTTAGCGTGTGATCTCCAGGGGGTATCTCATATTTAAAAAACAGTTCCAAAGCTCTTTTTGTTACATCTAATGGGAGCTTCATGGTTTTTTCCAATTGATCATCGATAGAAAATTCCACCTCAAAGAAGAAATCTTTCATGGGATCAACATCACTGAGATTATTCCACCTATTGTTTTCGCCTACCTTACCTACGCTTCCTCTTAAAACAATTCCACATCCATTGAAATTATATTCCAGTTCTTGTGAACCATTTGTAGGGTCATTATCCTTAAAAGACAACCGCTTGTTGATGTTTACTTTCTTATTGAGTTGATAACCCGGAAAATTTTCTTCAAAGGGAGCGACAAGGGATTTGGCCGTCTTGATCCTGATCTTATTGCCTTTTATTTCTCCTCCGTTTTTAAGTATCAACTCCTTACTGTGCTTATAGCTAATTTGATACACTTTGTTGAGCGACATTTCCGTGTGACTAAAATTAATATCTTCAATACTAGTCAACCCTTGCAGCCAGTATGCTGGAATTCCGCTTAAACCTGTTGTCGTTGCCAATATACCCATAGCGGTCGCGGGGTTACAGTCTGAGTCCTGTCCAGCTCTGGTTGAGATATCTAAGGTTTTTCCAAAATCTCCCTCACCGTACAACATCCCCAATACCACATAAGCCGCATTAATTTTAGCATCGATATTAAAATCTCTATATGCGCCATCTGGACAACCGATATCGTTTCCCCATTTTTCCTCTATCAAGGCCCAATTCTTTTTCCAGTCCGTGGGATATTGTTCGTGCCATTTGATCACGTCAGTGATACATTGGTGAAAAGTACTTTTTGTCGGAATCATATTCAATGCACTGTGGATGATTGTCGCAATGTCTTTTTCCACAAATGCATGGCTATACATTCCCGCAACAAAGACCCCGCCGTAGTAGCCGTCTCCAGAATTCATGATGTGCCCCACGCGATCACAAATTTCCAATGCTACATTGGGCATACCCGGTGACATAATTCCAGCGAAATCTGCTTCGATCTGGAAGTCAATGTCATCAGCATGCGGATTATTTAGCCAGTGTCCTGATTCAGGCGCCCCCATACCATTTAGGTAATTGTATCGTCCTTGTTGATTGGCGTGCCACAATCTGTAATCCGCCTCAGCATAAGCTTTTAGATGCGATTCAGCAGGAGCATCCAATCCTTCACTTTCCAAGACCTTGACAAAGGTCAGATCCATATAAATATCGTCATATAGTGTTCGGTGATTTTTCATCCAGTAAGGAAGAATTTCTTCATTCCACTGGGTGTGGTGCAAGTAAGATTCGTAATCTTCTATGATGCGTTTATTGTGTTTAAATTCGGTTGGACCACCATAGGTAACCCCAATGGTCTGTGCTGCCCACGCACCTTTAATTTTATCTAATAGTTCAGGAGCTGTCAGCTCATAAAACTCCGGTACAACTTTAGGTTTTACTAAAGTTTTGTTCTCTTGTTGGCAACTGACGAAGCCCAAAAGACCGATACAGAGCGAAAAAAGACTTAGTTTTTTTATCATTTTACTAAAACACTTGGTGATTGATAAATATAAAAAAATACTTCTTAATTAATTATATTTATAACCCATAGTCATAATAACGAAATTTTAAAACCAAAAAGAAATTAAATGTTTATCATCGATAATTACCCCTTAGCTGTATTATTCTGTATCATCACCATGCTGTGCTGGGGTTCATGGGCGAATACTCAGAAATTAGCCAGTCAAAAATGGCCCTTTCAACTTTTTTATTGGGATTATGCCCTTGGAATTTTACTGGTAACCTTGGTTTTGGCATTCACCCTTGGCTCCTCAGGGGCAGCGGGCAGAAGTTTTATCCCCGATTTACAACAAGCGGAGCTAAGCAATTTAAATGCTGCCTTTACAGGCGGGGTGATTTTTAATTTTGCCAATTTGCTATTGGTTATTGCGATCGAAATTGCAGGTATGGCGATTGCCTTTCCCATCGGCATTGGTATTGCGCTGGTATTAGGGGTGTTCACAAATTACATCGCGCAACCTGAGGGCGATCCATTGGTGCTTGTTATCGGGGTCTCATTGGTCACTCTTGCAATTATTATTGATGGAATAGCCTACAAGAAAATTTTACAAAACTCCAGTGAAAACCCAGTTAAAGGAATTGTGTTTTCGGCAGCCGCAGGAATTGCAATGGGCTTTTTTTATAAATATGTAGCTGTCTCAATGGCAACAAATTTTGTGACGCCTCAAGTAGGTAAATTAACCCCCTATACTGCATTGGTGATCTTCTCACTTGGGGTAATAATTTCAAGTTTTGTGTTCAATACCATCAATATGTACCGTCCTTTTTCTGGAGAAAAAGTCAGTTTTCAAGATTACTTCAAGATGGGCACGCCCAAACTCCATTGGATTGGAATTTTAGGAGGGATCATTTGGGGTATTGGGATGTCTTTTAATATTATTGCCTCCGAACAAGCGGGTCCTGCCATTGCATATGGTTTAGGACAGGGGGCTACCTTGGTTGCCGCTGTCTGGGGGGTATTTATATGGAAAGAATTCAAAGCCCTTCCAAAGGAAAATGCCTGGTTGATTCCCCTGATGTTTTTGTTATTTGTCGCTGGAATAGGGACTATTATTGCCGCTAAACTAATTTAAACCTTATTATGAGTTTGATAACCATAGGAAGTAGTAATACCGATTTGGTAATTTATTTGGATCATATTCCTAAAATTGGAGAAACGGTAATCGGCGGGGAGTCTTCGGTAATTTTTGGCGGAAAGGGGGCTAACCAAGCGGTTGCTGCCAAACGTGCTGGTGCCGACATAAAGTTTATCACCCAATTGGGAGATGATGGTTTTGGGGAGGGGATGAAGAAACATTTTAACGTTGAGGGTTTACCTGAGCAATATGTACTTACCGATGTGGATCAACCATCGGGGATAGCTCAAATATTTGTCTCCCAAAAAGGAGAAAATTCTATTGCTGTTGCTTCAGGATCTAATGGCACCTTGACTTTTGACCGTCTCAAACCTTATCTTGAAGATATTGCTAATGCGGATCTGGTGCTAGTGCAATTTGAAATTCCATTCGATACCATTGAAAAAATAATTGAATTTTGTTTTGAGAAAGAAGTTAGGGTTTTGGTCAATCCTGCACCGGCAAAAAAATTGACTGAAGTGTTGCTAAAGAAAATTTGGATGATCACCCCAAATGAGTCTGAGGCGGAAATTTTGACGGGTATAGCGGTTGCCGACGAAAAAAGTGCCTTAAAAGCTGCACAAATGATTTTAACTCAGGGGGTAGAACACTGTGTTATTACGCTGGGAGAAAAAGGAAGTATTTGGGTAAGTCAATCAGGGGCCTGTCGTTTTACTGTTCCCGCCGTTGACGCGGTTGATAGCACAGCTGCTGGAGATGTATTCAACGGTTACTTGGCTCAAGGCATTACCCAGGATTCGCCATTGGAGGAAGCTTTAGCACTTGGCCATGCTGCAGCCTGTCTTTCAGTAACCGTGAAGGGCGCTCAAACTTCCATACCGACCAAAGAACAGGCACAATTGTTTTTACAACAAAACCCAATCAAAGGGGAAATGATCATTTAATTTTTGCGCGCTGACAAAATATTTTGTCGGTAAGCGGAGCATAAAATAATGACCGGATTACGGCCGTAGTTTTTTTGAAATGTTACTTTTGTTAGAACTATTAATCCATGAAAGATGAAAAAATTAATTTTATTTACCTTATTAATACAATGCCTCAGCGTATTTGGTCAGTACAATGACCGCCCCAATTTCGTGGTGGTTTTTTGTGATGATTTAGGTTACGGAGATATCGGTGCATTTGGTAGCCCAATGATTCGTACCCCCAATATAGATCAAATGGCTGCTGAAGGTCAAAAATGGACGCAATTTTATGTTGGCGATCCTGTTTGTACACCGAGTAGGGCAGCTTTGTTGACAGGAAGATATCCTATCAGATCGGGAATGACTTCTTCTGAAAGACATGTTCTTTTCCCAGATTCTGCCAATGGATTAAAACAGGAAGAAGTAACCATTGCTGAAGTCCTCAAAGCGGAAGGTTATGCAACGGCAGCAGTTGGAAAATGGCACTTGGGTCATTTGCCTGAATTTTTACCGCAAGAACAAGGTTTTGATTCTTACTTTGGAATTCCTTACTCTAACGACATGAATAACAATGGTTTTTTTGGAGAGTATTCGAAGAATGCTGATGATCCTAATTACTTTTCAGAAATCGATTATTTTGATGTACCATTAATTGAGAATACCACAACAATTGAGCGACCAACCGATCAGACTACTATAACCAAACGCTACACTGAAAGGGCGGTTCAATTCATAGAAAAAAATAAAGAAAAACCTTTCTTTTTATACCTTGCCCATAGCATGCCTCATATCCCTCTGTTTACTTCCAAGGCGTTTAAGGGGAGAAGTAAAGCCAGTTTATATGTTGATGTAATTGAGGAAGTTGACTGGAGTGTAGGGCAGATCATTGATGCTTTAAAAGTAAATAATTTAGATAAAAATACGATTGTAGTTTTCACCTCTGACAATGGTCCGTGGCTATTATTTAAAACCCACGGTGGTTCAGCAGGACCTTTTCGTGCAGGGAAGGGAACTACGTTTGAAGGAGGCCAACGTGTGCCTACTGTTTTTTGGGGGCCGGGGATTGTAAAGTCCGGAGTTATCAATGAGATGGGCTCGACTTTAGACCTGATGAATACCTTTGCAGCACTCTCAGGGGGGAAAGTCCCAGATGACAGAAAAATGGATGGATATGATTTGTCAAAAGTATTAACACAAAAGGCAGACAGTCCAAGAAAAGAATTCTACTATTGGGCTTTTGCCGAATTGCATGGCTACCGAACAGAACAATACAAAGTGCACATCAAACAAAGAGATCCTATTAATTATGGTCAACCAACCATTACTCTGGATAAACCGGAGTTGTATGATGTTCGTGCTGATATTTCTGAAAAATACGATCTAGCTGATAACTTCCCCGAAGTTGTTCAGACCTTATTGGACAAGATGGAAGTTCATCTAAAAGACGTTGAGGGTTCAACACCAGATCAATTGGCAGAACGACTTCCAAAAGAATAGCTCAAATGATTTCCTAGCTAAACCAAGGATGGGTGCCAAATTGATTTCTTGGCACTTTTTCGTTTTTGTCAAGGTGCCATTTGATCCCTTTTAAAACGTTGTTTAAGTAGCGCTTTAGTAGAGGTCGTATATAAAATTGGAAAGCCCAAAAATAAATAAGTTTTGAAATTTTGTCAGACTCGTATGGAAATACGGTAATTTTCAGTTCTGATTTCTCTTGCCTTGCGCTTATTTCCCAGACTACCCTGGATTTTTTCCCTTTTTCTTTTCCTATTTTTAGCTCGTAGCCTTTAAATGCATTCCAAGAGGTAAATTCACGATAATATTCTAAACCATTTAGATAGATTAGCAGGTCTTTTTTCTCGTGCTGCTCTCCCCAAAAGACTACCTTATTTTCTTTGCAGAAGGGATGTACTTGTTCAAGCATACCAGGCGTTGAGATCAACTTCCAAGTCTGTTCAACGGTCTGGTCTAATTTGATTTTTGATTGAATAAAGCGTTCCATATCAGTTTACAGCGAATACTAAAGATTAACGAAGTTAATTTTTTTATCACTTTAACTCAAATATCAAAAGCTTATATGCTATTAAATGGATAATTAGTTTTTTGAACCCAATCGATTTGACTAATTAATTGAAAAACAAGCTGGCTTTGAAATATATTTTTAAATTTATAAACTATTAAATA
>CAJWGK010000054.1 GCA_913030895.1 uncultured Flavobacteriaceae bacterium
TTTTTATTTGTTTTTCCATTCTGATTAAGCCTTTAAGTTTCGTTAAATTCATTTTATATTCATCTATAAATCATGTCATTGACTTGATCCGTTAATTTTAAAAGATAAATCCATTTGTCTTGTAAATACAACTGCTTTAACTTTTTTGTAAATTTACATCGCGAATAGGTTTTTGCTTTGCAAAATGAAAAGGGAAATTGGTTAAATGCCAATGCTGTACCCGCAACTGTAAGCTTAGTCCGCATAGCGGATGTTTTTCGAAATCTCCATGCCACTGATTTAATCGGGAAGGTTTTCGGAAAAACGCAAGCCAGGAGACCTGCCTTTCATAGTGATTCAGCGCTTCGGGGATAAAGCATTGACTTGCTAAACGGATATTATGTCCCTTAATTTTTTTTTATGAAACTAGTAAAGACTACTTTTCTAGCCTTGGTGTCTTGTGGCATGACTTTAGCTCAAAACACTTCACTGGATAGCTTGGCTGTATCCACTAATTACCTGGACGAAGTTGTTGTGACTGACTCAAGATTTGCCCTTAAGCGTTCTCAATCTGGAAAGACTGTTGTGAAAATTAATTCTGAAGAAATTCAGCAATTTTCAGGTCTTGGGCTTGGAGTTTTGCTCTCTACTCAATTGGGTATTGATGTAATCGGGAAAAATACACATTCAGGACAAAACCAAACATTATCAATTCGCGGTGGTCGAAACCGTCAGGTTTTGATCCTTATTGATGGAATTAGGGTTTCCGATCCCTCTAGAATCGATAATGATTTTGATATCAATTTATTGAATATCGAAATGATTGAATCCATTGAGATTGTCAAGGGAGCTGCCAGTAGCTTGTACGGAAGCTCAGCTGCCACTGGGGTCGTTAACATTACTACCAAAAAGTCAAAGAAACCCTTGACACTTATTGCAAAAAGAACTTGGGGCACAGAACAGGCTGCCAATCAAGCTTTAAACAAGTTTAATGCTGGCAATCAGTTTGTTAATCTGACAGGTAAGTTGTCTAAAAGTGGAATTGGCGTAAATGTGACCTACGCCGAACGTTTTAGTGATGGTATTAGTGCTGTTGTAGGGGACGAGGTAGATCAATTTAAAAAGGTCAATTTTAATGCAGCTTTGAATGGGGAAATTGGTTCCCAATTTAACTGGCAGTTAAGTTTTAACAAAGACGATATAACCAGTGATTATGACAATTCTTTTCCTCTTGAGGATGCAGATTTTGAATTTACGACCAAACTGAATCGTTACGCCCTAAATGCTCAGTATAAATACGCAAAGGGAAGTCTTAATTTAAATGCTGGTCTGCAAAAAAACGAAAGGGAATTTAAGTCCTCTTTTCCAACTATGAGCGAAAGCGACAATTTGAATATTGATCTTTTCAACAAATATATTTTTAATAATAAATTTTACTCAATCGCAGGTATTCAATATCAAAAATCAACGATGGAGGCTGCTGAAAACCCTGAAAATTATCAGACAGATATCTATCTAAATTCAGTTTATTTGGATCCTTCTGGCTTGAATCTCAATGTAGGTTTACGTTATAATATTCACGAAGCTTACGGCGGACATCTGATTTACAGTCTAAACCCTTCCTACGCATTTGATTTAAACGACAATTATCAAATGAAACTACTAAGTAGTTATAGTAAGGCATTTATTGCACCGAGTTTGTATCAGCTTTATAACCCTAATTATGGAAATTCTGCACTTGAACCTGAAAACAACCTAAGTTTTGAGTTTGGCTTTGAAATTAGATCAGCTAAAAACGCATTCAATGTAGTTTACTTTGACCGAAAACAAAATCCAACGCTAATTTTTAATACTACCCCTACTGATTCAAAACCATTTGGTGGTTATGACAATTCCGATGGAGAAATTGTATACCGTGGTTTTGAGTTGGCTTATGATTTTGAGCTATTTGAAAAAGCTAAAACCAGATTGAATTATGTATTTACTGAAAGTACAGATGGCGATTTAAGAAGTATTCCTAAACATGCAATTTCAGGAGTAATGGATATTCCAATTTTCACTCAAACTCACCTGAATTTTATTGGACAATTTACGGGCGATCGGATAGCTAATGACTTCTCGGAATTGGATGCCTATTCTCTTTTTACCTTTCAAGTCAATCATACGCTGGAAAAGTACAACACCAATCTTTTCTTGAGTGTTTTCAATGTTTTTGACACGGAGTATGTGATCATACCTGGATATCAAACAAGAGGAAGAAACATTTTGATGGGTTTAACTGTGCAGTTTGATTAGGGGAGGTCCTTCTGATAAATAAATAGTAAAGAGGATTTTAGGAAATCGGGGTCATCAATTACATTTTCAACAGGAAACTGTGGTGGACTAATTGTAAACCGGGCAGAATTAGCTAAAATATCATTTAATGCCAATGCAAGCATGGGTTCATTAGTTTCCCCTAGAACCCCCAGATTCTTAATATCCTCTGTCAGTGTAAAGCCATCAGTCGGTTGGAGCCCATCTGCATAGTCAGAGAATCCCTCACTGTTTGCTACGCTAAAAGTAATTGGTGAAACGGCATATGTGTGATCAGGATTAATGGTTCCTTGGTTGTCTATATAGTCATAAACTACTGCCAGCCCACCTACATTTTTTCCATATGTGGTGTCTCCCACCTGAATTACATTGATAAAAGGAGCTAATCCATTAATAACCATTTCACTTGCTGAGGCAGTTCTGCCAGTGGTTATAACGTAAACTCGGTTTAGGTTCAGTGAATTTATAGCTGTTTCATCAACCATTTTAGACACAAATAAATCTTTCATCCAATCCGTATTATTGAGGGACTCGTAATAATCTGTAACTTTTTTATTCCAAATTTTTTGAGCAAAAATTTGTCCTGTAAACTGACCTGTAATCATTCCTCCCAAATACAATGCAGTGCTGGTAAGGCCACCACCGTTATACCTGAGGTCTAAAATCAGTTCGTCAACACCTTCGGCTCTGTATTCAGCAAAAACATTATTTAATTCTTGATCAAAACCTTGTGCGAATTGGGTGTACATTAGGTAGGCTATTTTTTTACCACCTGTTTCGATGATTTTATTGACTTGGATGGGATTGGTTTGAAAATTTTCTATTTTGGTTAATTCAATATCTTTTCCATTAAGGGAAAGCACGCTATTATTTAAATCAGCCATATTGAGTGTATAGCTGAGTTTATCATCAAACAATAATTGAACGTAATTATTTAGATTCAACGACTGTCCGTCCACACCAATAAAAATATCACCTCTCTGTATATCTTTATCAACGGCATCAGAATCCTCTAAAATGTGGGTGACAAACCCAAGCACAGAACCATTAGAGCCATATTGTGATAGAATGAATTCCACACCATTAGAAGCATCGATTCCTTTGATGGCATTTTCTAAATCTTCATAATTTGACCTAATTTGACTGAATTTATCATCGGGATGCTTGAGTGATTCAAAAAATGCTTCTGGTTCGGGGTAGGATGATACTAATTGATTATAGGCCACAGAACCAACTGGTTTAATATTATCACTTAAATCATCTACCTCTGCTTGCCACAAGTAGAATTCATTTAGTACTTCCCAGACAAATTGATGAATTCTAAAATATTTGTCCCCGTCATAAACACCACTACAGTCCTCTGGAAGGTCGAGTTCTAAACTTATTTTATTATTGTCAAAGAGTGTATTGCTTACAGTCCCTATTAAGGTTGATCCGACTGATAAGTTAATGGTCGTTGCACCAGTAATTTCATAAGTCCCTTTGATTCGCTTGTCCTGGTATTGAAGATAAAAGGAATCATTTTCAAGAAAATGGATATTTTTCGCCTCACAATTTACGGACTCCCTACCTTCAATGGGGTTTCCTTCACTAAGGTTCCATGATCCATGAAGAAGCTCAGGAGATTTCTCTAGATCAGAGATTAGCTCACTGGCACTCTCAACATCATCAACTACATCTTTTTCTTTAGAACAGCTGTTCCATACAAGAACAGAAAAAAGTAAAAAATGTAAAGATATTAATCGTCTCATTGGGGATTATTGATTTTTGAGCTTAAAATTACATAATTCGTGCCAAAACCATTGTGATTAGTTTACTTTAAGAAAATTTTGTGGGTTTAAATTGTCATTAGCTAAGACGATTTAACTTTCTGTTATTAGTCAACTTTGGACAAACTTCATTACTTTGTGAATATATTTTAATTCCCATTTTCATGAAAAAACAATTCTTTATATGGCTGTTATTAAGCCTTCCAAATCTAATTACTGCTCAATCTATTTTTGAAAAATATCAGAACGATAAAGATGTCACTGCCATAAATATAAGCCCAAAGATATTTCAATTATTGGGTAGTATGAGCATTTCTAGCGGGGACCCAGAGTCTGATGTCTTCATGGAAATGATCAATGGAATACAAAGTTTTAAGGCACTTATTACAGGTTCGTCAGAAATAAGTATCGAGATGGATCAATGGGTTAAATCCACTTCTAAGCAAGATGATCTTGATCAGATGGTAGCAATTAGTCAAGACGGCACCGATTTGGTTGTTCACGCCAAACCGGGGGAAGGTGAAGGTAAACTCAAAAGTCTTTTGATGTTTTCCAAAGGTATATCCAATGCTGTTCCTGATGCCAAGCTACAGGGTACTCAAGTGAAAGCTGTGCTTTTAATGATTGAAGGAGATATTGCCTTGGATAAGATTGCAAAATTAATTGAGAAAATGAATTTACCAGGTGGTGAGGAACTCAAAAAAGCGGGAATATAATTAGCCGATCCCGGTATAGTTAAAAGGGGTAATACCTTTTAGTTCTTTCTTTACCTCTTCGTTGACCTCAAGCTGATCAATAAAGGCGTGGATCGTTTGTTTGGTCACCTTAGTATTGGTTCTGGTCAATGCTTTTAAAGCCTCGTAGGGATTGGGAAACTTCTCCCTTCTCAAAATTGTTTGTATTGCCTCTGCAACAACTGACCAATTATCTTCTAGATCAGCGTTTATTTTTTGTTCATTGATACTGAGTTTTCCAATTCCTTTAACCATGGATTTAAATGCGATAAGAATATGGGCAAATGGAACCCCAATATTTCTTAAAACAGTACTGTCAGTCAAGTCCCTTTGCAATCTTGAAATAGGCAGTTTATTAGAAAGAAAAGTCAATATGGCACTGGCAATTCCCAAATTACCTTCTGCATTTTCAAAATCAATGGGATTGACCTTGTGTGGCATGGCTGAAGAACCTATTTCGCCTTCTTTAATGTCCTGTTTAAAATAATCCATAGAGATGTAAGTCCAAATATCCCTATTAAAATCAATTAAAATAGAGTTTATTCGTTTTAGGGCATCACAAAGTGCGGCAATCGAGTCATAATGTTCTATTTGGGTTGTAGGAAAGGAAAAATCCAATCCCAAGGTTTCCTCAACAAAGTTTTTTCCAAATTTTCTCCAATCAATTTCAGGATAAGCAACAAAATGTGCATTAAAATTTCCTGTAGCTCCAGCAAACTTTGCAGCGTTGGGTACTTGCATCAGACTGGCTTTTTGAATTTCTAAACGATGTGAAAAAACTGCAATTTCTTTACCTAATCGGGTAGGGGAGGCGGCTTGTCCATGAGTTCTAGACAGCATGGGAACATCTTTATACGTTTCAGCCAGTTCAGACAAGGCGACTAATATTTCCTCTAAGTTGGGAAGGTATTCTTTGTGTATAGCTTCTTTAATCGATAGGGGGATAGCAGTATTGTTTATATCCTGTGAGGTCAAACCAAAATGTATAAACTCCTTGAACTTTTGTAAATCTAGATTGTCAAACTCTTTTTTTATGTAATACTCAACAGCTTTTACATCGTGATTGGTTGTTTTTTCTATCTCTTTAACCTCTTTGGCATCTTCCTCTCCAAAATGTATGTAAATACTCCTTAAATCTTCAAAAAGAGAAGTGTTGAAGTTTTCAAGCTGTGGTATTGGAAGCTCACAAAGTGAAATAAAATATTCTATTTCTACACGAACTCGATATTGAATTAGTGCTTCTTCAGAAAAAAATTGTGAAAGTGATTTAGTCTTTCCGCGATAACGCCCATCGATTGGTGAAATGGCATTTAAAGGAGTAAGTTTCATACTGAAATTAATACTACAAATATAAGGCTAATTGCGTGATTTTTAAATCTAATTCAGGAGATTTGTCTTACAACTGATCTAAATCCTGGACTACTATTTGGGAGTTTTTTTTCAATGTAAGCCTCTATTTCAGTATCAATCCAATCGGCATGTTTACGGAAAAATGTATGGTTTTCATAGAAAAAGCTAGTGATGCTGCTTTTTGAGATTCTAACATATAGCTGAAGCAAATTTCTACGATCAAATCAATTCTTTTTTTTGAAAGTTTCGCTCTTCGCGTTATGGATTTACAATAATGGTACAATAGTTTTATCATTGGACGACGCTTGCTCTCGTTCTTTTTCACCAGAGTACCTTTGAGAAATTGATCGAGTACAGGGGTGAGTAATTCTAATTGCTTAAGGGTATATTTTTCTAATACCCATGCTGCAAGTATATGAACCCTTTCGGATTTTTGATTACACGCGAGGTCAAAAAGAGGGGTAAAAAAATGTGGATTTTTCGCTATATAATTAGCAGCTTTGTCCCTGTCAGCGACAGATCCGAAGTCATTTATAAGAATTTTACCGAAATTCAATTTTACAGTTTGAGGATTTTATATTCTTCGTAACAACCACTTATAGCCTCTAAAATCTGTAAATCATTGGACTCTTTGATAAAGGCATCCGAGTAATTACAATTTCTTAGAATTTCATCTAAATCAATCCGTTCTAAATTCAATACTTGAACCAAGATTTCCCGATCAAACTTAATTGCTAGAAGATTTTTTAAATCATCACTCTCCCTCATCATTTTTAATTTTCTCATTTGAGCTCCTTTTTTTCCAAAAAGGTTATGGAGAAAATCAGCAGGATTAAATAATGCTGCAAAGGTTTTGGTGATGGCATTGGGGTTTCTGTTGCCCGCCTCATACCCAGCGCTAGATAAGCCTGGAATTCTATATCGTCCAGCAGGGTTAATCGGGACGTTTTTCGCATCGATATCAAGATAGCCAGTCAATTGATATGGACGTAAAATAATTTCCTCAAGTGCGTAGGCTAACTCGGTCAGTTGAAATTTAGATTTTCCAAATTTAATCATGTCTTGAGTTACTGCCACTTTTAAGGACTTATATCCTAAATATGAGAAATATAAGGTGTCATTAACTTGAACAGGTATTTCAAATTGTCCTTTATTGTCCGTGGTCGCTCCCAACACGTTGTTAAGGTTGAGAACATGAACACTCTCCATTGGAAAACCTGTAGCATCGTTTTCTACCGTCCCATTTAAATAATGAAAAGCCTCCTGAGCACTAATGGAAATGCAGCTCATAAACACCAACAAGAGAAGTTTATTTCTCATTCAGTTTTTTAAATCTCAATTATATCATCTAAAATTAACAATTTAGGCATCAAGTCAAATTTTAACATTTAGAAAATCAATTAATTTTTCAAATGCTCTCCCGCGGTGACTGATTTTATTTTTCTGTTTCATGCTCAGTTGAGCAAAACTCTGAAAATGATTTTCTGGTCGAAAAACGGGATCATAGCCAAAACCATTACTTCCTTTTTTTTCTCTTAGAATCTCTCCTTTTACGATTCCCTCGAATAAATATTCTTGTTGATTATAGATTAGGGCAATTACGGTTCTAAATTGAGCATTTGTATTGTCGTAATCCTTTAAATTACGTAAAAGTTTTTCAATATTATCGTCTGCTTTTTTTTGTTTTCCCGCGTAGCGAGCTGAATAAACGCCTGGCGCACCTTCAAGCGCTTCCACTTCTAGACCTGTGTCATCGGCGAAGCAATTCCTATGAAATTGATTATAAATCGCCCTTGCTTTGATTAGTGCATTTCCTTCAAGGGTTTCGGCAGTTTCTGGAATATCATCCATGAAATTCAAATCATTCAAACTTTGTAGTTGAATATTTGAAGGCAGAACAGCGTTAATTTCTTTCACCTTATTTTGGTTATGAGTAGCAAAAATTAATTCCATTATTTATGGTGATAAGGTTCATTATTTAGAATCGTATTGGCTCGATATAATTGTTCGACAAAAAATAATCTTACCATTTGATGTGAAAAAGTCATTTTTGAAAGAGATATTTTTTCATTTGCCCTAAGATATACTGACTTTGAAAACCCAAAGGCACCACCAACAAGAAAAATTAATCGCTTTTGTGACCCCATTCTTTTGGCATTGATAAAATTTGAAAAACCTGTAGAACTCATCTGTTTCCCCGTTTCATCAAGCAGCACTAAATAATCTGTTTGTTTAAGTCTTGCCATAATCAATTCCCCTTCTTTTTCCTTTTGAAGACCAATACTTATTTTGCCTTTGTTCCTCAAGTCTGGGATGGTTTCAATATCAAATCGGTGGTATTTTTGAATTCTTTTTTTGTACCCTTCCACCATTGCGTGAAATTCCCCATTATTCGTTTTCCCCAAAACCCAAAGAATCGTTTGCATTGTTCAAATTTACAAACTCAATTAGATTTGTTTTATCTTTGATTAAAGGAAAATTTTAGTTTGAAAGATAAATTAAAAGCCATTCCAGTCGTTAGAAACCTCATTAGGTTTTTTGAGGCGTTGAAGATCCCTGGATATGCTGGCTTTTCGTTCTATGATTTATTTGAGATGTACTTGTCCGGTATTGTTCAGGGCGCCTTGTCTTCTCGCGCTGGTAGCATCGCTTTTAGCTTTTTTATGGCACTTTTTCCATTTTTATTATTCCTACTGAATCTCATTGCGTTTATTCCGATTGACAACTTTGATGCAGTTTTATTCAATTTTATCGAATTACTACTTCCTCAAGAAAGTCAGAGTTTTTTTACCGAGATTTTTAACGACATAAGACTTAAACAAAGAGCAGGACTACTTTCATCTGTTTTTGTGCTGTCAATTATTTTAACCGCTAACGGGGTAAGTTCAATTTTTTCTAGCTTTGAGGGTTCCCATCATGTTGAGCTGTCAAGGAGCTTTTTTAGGCAGTATCTATATTCAATGATGGTAGGTGTTCTGTTGGCGTTATTGCTTTTGTTTGGAGTTGCTGCATTACTTTTTTTTGAGATATATATCCTGAAAAACTTAGGAGATTTGATACCGAGTGAGATTAACTGGATTCGAATTGGTCAAACTTTCTTCTATATAGTCTTAACATACATTTCTGTTGCAATTTTGTACTATTTTGGAACAATAGAAGGTAGAAAAACTCGCTTTTTTTCACCAGGTGCTTTGATGACTTGTTTGTTGATTATAATGACGACCTATCTCTTTGGTATTTACATTGAAAACTTTTCTAAATACAATCAATTGTACGGCTCAATAGGTGCATTACTTGTTTTTTTATTCTACATATGGTTGAATTCCAGTGTCTTGCTGTTAGGTTTTGAACTTAATGCCACCTTAAATCGACTTAAAAATCAAGAAAAAGTAGGTTCTTGATTACCTTCAAAGTTGTAATTTTAGAAAATGCTCTACTATGCTGACGTTATACTCCCTTTGGCGCTTGACAAGCCATACACCTATGCGGTTCAAGAGGAGGACTATCTTTTTTTAAAGCCTGGATTTAGGGTGGCAGTCTCCTTTGGGAAATCTAAAATTTACACAGGGGTAGTAATCAAATTGCACCAAGTTCAGCCTCAAAGATATACCGCTAAATATATCGAAATGGTGTTGGAAGAAGCCCCATCTATTACCGAAAAACAACTCGCCATGTGGGAATGGGTCTCTGAGTACTATCAATGTAAGTTAGGTGAAATTATGCGGGCCGCGTTCCCCACCACCTTTTTACTAGAGAGTGAGACAGTGGTCATCAAAAAAGAAATAGACGAACATGATGTATCTAAAATGTCTGATCAAGAGTATCTCGTTTATGAAGCATTAGATATAAAGGCTTTGAGTATTAATGAAATTATAGAGATACTGGGTAAAAAAAGTGTGCTGGGCTTACTCGAGGGAATGTTTTCTAAAGGTTTTGTAGATATTTATCAAAAGTTAGCAGAGAAATATCGACCTAAAAAAATTAGATATGTGAGATTAGTAGCATCTCACTTGTCGAAAAACTCAATTGAGTCCTTATTCAATAGCCTAAAAAATGCACCCAAACAAAAGCAGTTGTTAATTGGACTTTTTGTTAAAAATCCCCAAGGAGATCAATGGGTAAAAGTATCTGAACTACTTAAGAAAACAGCTACCAATAGTTCTATGTTAAGAGCCATGATTACAAAAGAAATTCTGGAAGAGGCATATTTTAAAGAAGATCGCTTGTTGTATGCTTTTGATAAAAATGATGAGGTGAGTGCACTGTCAAAAAATCAAAAAATTGCGCTGTCAAATATTGAATCAGAGTTTAAAGATAGGGCAGTTGTTTTGTTTCAGGGTGTAACGGGGTCTGGCAAAACGGAAGTATATATGGAATTAATTTCCAAAGCGATTGAAAATAATGAACAAGTACTTTACTTGCTGCCAGAAATCTCAATAACCCCACAAATGGTTCAGCGACTTCAGAAAAGGTTTGGTGATCAAGTAACGGTCTATCACTCTAAATTTTCTGTTCATGAGAGAACAGAAGTTTGGCGCAACGTTTTAAATGACAGCACCAAAGCTAGAGTAGTGGTGGGAACCCGTTCTGCTCTTTTTCTACCTTTTCAAAAGTTAGGATTGATTATTGTTGATGAAGAGCACGAGTTGTCATACAAACAATTTGACCCAGCGCCCCGATATCACGCCAGAGATAGTGCTATTGTACTCGCACAGATTTATAGCTGTCGTGTGCTACTGGGTACTGCTACACCATCGATTGAAAGTTCTTTTAACCTGTTAAAAGGCAAATATGGTGGGGTGCAATTAAATGAAAGATATGGTGATGTTGAACTTCCAGAGATCGAGACGATTGATCTTAAATTATCTTTTAAGAAAAAGCAGATGAATGGGGCTTTTTCGCACAAACTTATCGAAGCAATAGAAGCGACCATAGCCAAGGAAAAGCAAGTTATTTTATTTCAAAATCAGCGCGGATATGCTCCGATTATAGAGTGCTTGGATTGTGGCCACACCCCCCAATGTAATCAATGTGATGTCACTTTAACCTATCATCAACACAGTTCCCAATTAAAATGTCACTATTGTGGATACAGTATTGCGGCTCCAAAACAATGTCATGCGTGTGGAAGCCCTCATCTTAATACAAAGGGAGTGGGGACACAGCAAATACAGGAGCAAGTTGAAAGTCTTTTTCCAGGGGTTAATACCGCAAGAATGGATTGGGATACGACTCGCGGCAAGTGGGCATTTGATAAGTTAATTAACTCGTTTGTCTCAGGAGACATAAAAATTTTAGTTGGCACCCAAATGATTGTGAAAGGGCTTGACTTTCAAAACGTTCATCTTGTTGGGGTATTAAACGCAGATCACTTACTTAATTTTCCTGACTTCAGGGCTCACGAAAGGACTTATCAAATGCTTAGTCAGGTATCGGGAAGAGCGGGCAGAAAAAATACGCGAGGCAAGGTTTTGATCCAAACTTATCAGCCACAACATCCCATTATTCAACAGGTAATTCTGTCAGATTATAAAAAAATGTTAGGCCAACAATTGACAGAACGCGACCAGTATCGTTATCCACCTTTTTATAGGTTAACGAGAATTGTTGTAAAACATCGCGATATAGAAACCGTTAAGATTGCGTCTCATTGGATTTTCAATGTTTTAAATCAATCTTATAAAGGCGAAATCTTGGGGCCTGTTTTTCCTCCAATTGCCAGATTGAGAAATCGTTACCACATGCAAATCCTCATTAAAATTGGAAAGAACCAATCTAGAAGTAAATTTGAGCAACTGATCCAAAATACCCTAAAGAGTTTTTCGTCGGTGGCTCAGTTTAGATCATGTAAAATAAGTGTGGATGTGGATCCTTATTGAAAATTAAGATAGGTTTCTTTAAACTCCCCTTTTTGTTTTCTACTTAATGGCAAACACTTCCCATCTGTGTTAACAGTATTGGTCGTAAAATTAATTACCTTATTGAGATTGATAATGTATGATTTGTGAATTCTTACAAATTGACCATGCGGTAGTTTATCCAAAAACGATTTCATGGTTGATAAAACCATATAGGTTTTTTTACTAGTAACTATTTTTACGTAATCTCCCATGGCTTCAATCCAGCGGATATTATTTGCAGATACTTTCTCGGTTTTGAAATTACACTTAAAGTGAATAGTATATTCTTTTTTGGTTACCAGATTTCTTTTGTATTCAATTTTATCCTCGATTTTCCTTACCGTTTTATTGAACCGATCAAATTTCACGGGTTTGATAAGACAATCAACAAAATCTTCTTCAAAAGATTTTACTGCATCTTCAGTTTTCTTGGTGAGTAAAACGATTTCAATTTTTTCTTTTAGCTGTTTAGCAAATTCAAAACCATTGTAGATAGGAAGTTCAGCTGTAACAATCACGAAATCAACTGAATTATAATTTAAGTATTCCAGAGCATGAACAGCATCTGAGAATTCTTTTTTAAGATTTAGTTCAGGAAATTTTTTAAGTAGTTGAAGAAAATAAAGTCTATCAACGGGATTAGCGTCAATGTAAATGTAGTTAAGTTGCATTCGATTGGGTATTG
>CAJWGK010000055.1 GCA_913030895.1 uncultured Flavobacteriaceae bacterium
CACTGGTAATCCAAAAAGTATTAGCATCTATAATTTTAATGGCTTCAATTTGTTTGCCTTTTAAAGGCAATTCGAGTCGGTTCATTTCAACCTGGTCAAGACTGTTCAGATTGAAGTTCTGGAGTGTGAACAAATATTGATTTCTGGCGCGGTCATAACCCACTAGTACCACCAGTTTCAGCGCTTCATTATAATCTCCACCCGTAATTAGGGCATTAGCATCAAACGATTTCACCGATGTTAATTCATAATCACCCGCTTGTTTTGGAATCAAAAATAATTCTGTAGTAAGCGTCTCTCTATTCTTTGAAAATAAAACCAATTGATCGTCAACTGCAATTAATGCTTCCGCATCATAGGGATGTTTATTTCGACTTTTAAAATCTTCCTGGAGGGCATAGCTGAAGTTTATTTCACCCACTTTTTTAAACCCGTTCAGATGGTCTGTAATTACGATATTCAGATTTTTTCTGTTGCCATAATTATTTCCACTATCACTGATATAGAGGTAGTTGTCGTCCATTGTAATGTCTTCCCAGTCATTGTTCTCCGCATCATCGACAGCAAACTCTTCCAAAAGCTCACCTGTCTCAGAAAACAGATACAATTTAGCATCACCCCCTGAGTCGTTGTGGGTAATCAAATCTCCATTAAAATACTCTAGTCCTGAGGTTTCATCGATTTTTTTTGGAAGTTTGGTTTCAAAAACTATAGCTTCATTAATTAAAGCAGGAATGCTTTCTTTTTTATTGGAACAATTGTTTAGTAATAAAACAGACAATAGGGAGAGATGTATTCTCAATGGCATTTCTATTGGGTCAAAAGTGAAAAGGTTAAATGTTTTTTAGCTCCAGTTATACCATTTAGCAACTCAAAAGGAAGTTCAAGGCTCGTTTTTCTCTCTAAGGTTTTTACTAATATGGTTTTTTCACCATGGGGAGGTATTATAAATACACTACTATCTTCATGAAAGGTATATAAACCTTTGTAACTCAAGTGAAATGGTGTAGCAGCGTGATTTTTAAGCTTTACTTTAGCAATGATTTCATCTTTATTATAGGAGATACTTGAAGCAGTCAGATTTGCTTTGATAATTTTGGATAAGTGCTCTTCTCTACCGATAATTATATCTTTGAACCAAACCATTGTTTTGCCAGCAAAAAGTGCTTTTTTAACCGCTTCAACACTTTTGTTTTTTGATAAGACGAAAGTAATTGGTCGATGACCACCCTCGGAAATTCTAAAGTCCCAAGTGGTCAATCCATGCACATCTGAAGTCCCTACAATTGTCAAATCGTTTTCCAACGCAATGGTCATGGCTTCTTCAGAAAAAGTTGTGAAATTGACTACCTCAATTCCATGCAGTAATTTTTTCTTGATAAGCTCCTTATGAAGAGGCTCAAGTCTTGCAATACCATCGGGACGTTGCGCTTCCCAATTGGGATGATTCCAAAACACAAATCCATCTTGCTTATTGGCTTCAAGAATTGCAGCTTTCGCATCATCGGGAAATAAAAGTTTATTGACATCCCTAATGAATACTGCATTGATATGTCCGGGGGGCATGGATCGGGTGATTTCCGCCCCTTTGATTACCGTTAATTCACTATCCTTAGCATGATCTCTTGCGATGTCATAGGATCTATTTCTATTGGGATGGGGAATATCTGCTTGATGAGGTTGATACTCTAGGTGATCAGTGATCGAAATCAAATCCAAGCCTTCTCTCAGGGCTTCATCTACCCTAATGTTTGGCCATACAGCACCATCAGAAAAAACCGTATGAATATGTAAATCTGTGCTTACGAGACTTAGGCCCTCAGGTGATCTAAAGAAAGGTTCCTGTTGGGCATAAATTAGTACAGAGATTAGTGCGAAGACTAGGGATCCTAATCCTCTATTTAGGTCGAGCATGAGTTTTTTTCTACCAGTCATTCAAATCATGAAGCAACGTTTGCATAGAAGTATCCAAAACCTCTTTGTAATCGTCCTCCATTTCGTCAGAATCTGTGTAAGTTATTTTCTTTCTATTACAATAACTTTTAAATTCCTCACGTAAAAGATACTCAATCTTTTTTTGAATGCCGGCATTGTTTAGTAGACAAATTTTGTAATGTTCAATGTCAATCTTCATGTTTTTTATTTCAAAAGAACACAACTAGTGTTAAGTAATAATCAAATCATCATTAAGTGATTGATTTTATATTAACAAGCTATAAACAAATTTGTGACAATAACCATTTTACCTTCCAAAATCATCTTGTAGGCGTACAATATCTTTCTCGTCTGAGGGGTGATCAGCATCAGTATGCTGCCATATTTCTGCCACCAGTGCTTGTTTTTCAAGCCCAATAAGCCGGTGACGTTCTCCTTGTCTAAGTTGGATTTGTTCACCTTCTTTAAAAATTTCCATCGGGTTTGGAGTATCGTTGTCTGATCTGGCAATTCCAACTTTCCCGCGATATACTTTCCAGATTTCAGCACGCCTGAAGTGATATTGCCATGAGAGTCTTGATTGCGCATTTACAATCAAAATTTTAGGACTTAATTTTCCTGATATTTTTAAGCTATCGATAGTAATTCCGTCAAAAAATTGGTCAGCAAATTTTTGTGCTTGTGCTTCTTCAATCACTAAAAAACCTCCCCAAGGTCTCTGAGCGTCAAAGGTTTTAATCCTATATCCGAAGGATTCTATATGGTCTTTTATATTCGTGAAATTTTCCATATTAAGCTTTTCAAATATAAAAAAACAAGAACGGTAAAGAGATACCGCTCCTGTTAATAAAAAGTATTATATAATTAAATAGGGAGCTCCCAGCCTTTTCGGTATTCCTTGGAAACAAAGGCATTGGCTTCTTCAAGATTAGTAATTTTCATGTTTTGACCATCCCAAAGCAGTTTTTTCCTTCCATAGTAATTTAATACTTTGCGACCGTTGCCTCGTTCACCAAGAACCTTTCTGAGATCACGACTCCTTAAAGCCAAATTCCCCATAATTACCGTTTCGGTAAAAGGACCAGAATAGTCAAATGAAGAAGTTAGTTCTTTATGTTCTTTGCTACCATATCCTGCTTTACAAGCTTCAGTCCAAGTGGATGCGTGAACGTGGTTTACATCGGGTTGATTGCGGGTGCTAAATACAACTGGTTCTTCCCCCTTCACATACAAGGTAGGGTTGTTGGCATAAATTTCAGAAGTAATTACTCCTTTATCTCCAATCATCATAATCCCACTAGAGTTTCCTACGTCAAAGTTCATGATAAATTCCTCTTTTATTTCTTCAGGGATAGTTGGAGTAAGCCCACCATCCATCCAAATGAGTTTTATCCCATCTGTGTTGTGCGGAGAGTTTTTATAATCAAGCGTAACCATAGAGGATATAGGACATCCTTCAGGGGTATACTCAGGCACCCACATTTTTTTGAAGACATTTGTAGCAGAGCATTCTACACTGCTGGGATAACCCAATTCAAGTGCTTTATAAGGGGCATCCAAAATATGACAACCGATATCACCCAATGCTCCGGTTCCATATTCCCAAAAACCTCTCCAGTCAAAAGGGTGTACCCCCGGAGAGTAGGGCTTTGATTTTGCTGTTCCCAACCAAAGATCCCAGTCGAGCGTCTCGGGTTTAGAAGCTGGATTTGCAGCAGGATGATTGATCCCCTGTGGCCAAACAGGTCGGTTAGTCCATGCATAAATTGTATGTACCTTTCCAACTTTGCCTTGATCGATCCACTCCTTAATTTTTGGAACACCAATACTAGAACCACCTTGGTTACCCATCTGAGTAACAATTTTATATTTTTCTGCTGTTTTACTCAAAAGCCTTGCCTCTGCTATTGTATGGGTTAACGGTTTTTGTACATAGACGTCTATTCCCATGGTCATACAGTCGTAGGCAATTTTAGCATGGTTGTGATCTGGAGTAGAAATTGTTAAGGCATCAATGTCTTTTTCTTTTTCTAGCATTTCCCGGTAGTCCAGATACTTATTGACATCGGAGTGAGTTTTATAACTTCCTTTTGCGCTAGCAGGATCTACATCACAAAGGGCAACTACTCTATTTTTTCCTTTCTGATAAGCGTTTCTAATATCTGAGTCTCCTTTCCCCCCTGATCCAACCGCAGCAAGACCTAGTTGGTCACTTGGAGCTGTGTAACCTACTCCACCCAGTACATGACGTGGGACAATAAAAACTCCTGTACCGATAAGTCCAGTTTTTTTAATGAAGTTTCTTCTAGATTTAGACTTTCCATTATACATAATTAATTTGTTTTTTTATTTTTTGGAATATAACCAAAAAAAATCACTAAAAAAATGTCTTATTATTTTATCCTAGAGTGAAATATCTCTTTTCCATGGGAGGAAATCGAACTGCCTGTTTTTTGTTGATTTGGTTTGAATTTCACCACTTGCAACCTTGATAATGTAATCCAATAATTGATGAGCTAAGACTTCCTGGGTTTGACCGCCCTCTATCAGGGTACCCGTATCAAAATCGATAATGTCATTCATTTTGTTAAAAACTGTAGTGTTCGAAGACACTTTTATGACTGGAGCGATTGGGTTTCCAGTAGGGGTGCCTAAACCAGTGGTAAAAATGATAAGATTGGCACCTGATCCCGCCATCGCTGTAGTACTTTCTACATCATTACCAGGAGTGCAAAGTAAGTTTAGCCCTTTATTATTAAAATATTCTCCGTAGTCTAAGACATCAACTATGGGTGACGTCCCTCCTTTTTTGGCAGCTCCCGCAGACTTCATCGCATCTGTAATTAGACCATCTTTGATGTTCCCCGGTGAGGGGTTCGTACTGAAGTCTGTTCCAGCATCAATTACTTTTTGCTCGTAACTTTTCATCAATTGGATGAATTTTTTTGCTTTTTCAATGTCAACGCAACGGTCGACAAGCTCTTGTTCCACACCTCTGAGTTCTGGAAATTCTGAGAGCATGGCACTACCCCCCTGCGCAATTAATTTGTCCATTACCAATCCTAAAGTGGGATTAGCGGATATTCCCGAAAAACCATCCGACCCTCCACATTCTAGTCCAACAATAAGCGCTGAGATTGGTGTTTTTTTTCTCTTAATTTCATTGGCTTTTTTGATTTCTTCAACCGATTTTTTTATTATTTTTTTGATTAAATCATCACCTCTACCCACTTGTTGTTGGTCGAAAATTAGTAGTGGTTTATCAAAGTCAGGATTGATAGCTTTAAGTTCATCAAGGAATAAGTTGACTTCAAGGTTTTGACAGCCAAGGCTTAATACAGTTGCTCCAGCTACATTTGGATTGTTTACGTAACCTGAAAGTAGCTTGCCCAGCATTTTTGCATCAGATCTTGTTCCACCACAACCTGAGTGATGAGAGATAAATCTTACATCCACGTTAGGAAAGGGGTTTTCTCTTTTGATTTCATGAATTGTTTCTTCATTATCTTGAACTAGATTCCTAAGAAACTGTTGATGCTCATTTATTTTATCTGGGTAAAATTCTCGTTCAAAAACCGTTTTTAACAATTCAATATTCCTGTTTTCACAAAAAACTAATGGAAAGAAAAGCCATACATTTTGCGTCCCTACAGTTCCATCTTTTCTTGGAAACCCCATAAAAAAACGTTCAGAATTATTGTTTTTTTGGAGTTTAACTTGCCCCACATTTTTAAAGCTGATTTTATCGTTAAACGCATTGTCCGTGTTTTCTGTGGTTAATGGCGATCCCTTTAAAATTTTTTTATTGGCAATCCCAACTTTAACGCCATACATCAAAAGTGGATCATCTTTTTCAATATCAAATTGAACAAATTTGTGCTTTTGTTTGATTGAAGCTGTGAGCGTAATTTCTTTATTGTCTAGGATAACTTTTTCCCCTTTTTCGAGGTTATCTATCGCTACGATTAGATTGTCATCGGGGTGAATTTTAATGACTTTGCTCATGCGCTAATTTTTTTTTAAATAAATAATAAGCATCATCAATCTTTTTTTGGGAGTGGATCGCCGCTAAAGCAAAACTTACTGAGGTTCTAAGTGGCTTTATTACCAATAAGTTCTGATCCCAAAGCATGGAATTACTAAGTGTTTTTTCGGTGATTTTTTCTAAAGACGACTCCCGCCATAAAGCCTTAAAAAACTCAATATTTTTTAGATCATCCTTTAACTTATAAGAACGTTGTGAGACATCTTTTCCATAAAAATAGATCAAGGCAGCCAATGCAAAAGATAGATTCTTTGGGGCTTTACCCTTTTTTTCAATATAGGAATATATGCTAGGCAGGACCCTAACTTTGAATTTAGAGATACAATTTAAAGCAATAGACTCAAGTTGATGAACAATAAATGGATTAGTAAATCGCTCCAAAACTGATGTAGCATAACTCTTAAGCTCATCTTCATCAAAATCAATACTGGGAATAATTTCCTCAAAAAGGGTTTCAGTGATAAAGCTTTTAAGAAAGTCGTCATTTAAAGCACCAGAAACTGTGGTTATATTTTTCAATAATCCTATGGGAACTAAAGAAGTATGGCTCCCATTAAGAATCCTAACTTTTCGCGTGCGATAAATGCCCAAATCCGGAACCACCGTCACCTTGATATTCTTTAATTGATTTGCGGGAAACACTTTTAACAATTCAGGACTTCCCTCAATTACCCACAAGAAAAAAGGCTCACAAGTAAGCATTAATTTATCGTCAAATAGCAGATTTTGTTTGTAATAATCTAAGTTGTTTTTTGGGTACCCTGGAACGATTCGATCTACAAGTGAATTATAGAAGTGGTTGTTTTTTAGCCATAATTTAAAATCATCTTCAAGTCCCCAATTATTTGAAATTTCGACTAATATTTCTTTTAGCCGGTCACCATTTTTTTCGATAAGTTCACAAGGAATAATATGAAGCACTTTATTTGAATCACCATTAAATTTTTCATATCGGTGCTTTAACAACAACAAGAGTTTTGCTGGAAAAGAATTGGGGGGTCTATCAATTTTTAGATCACTCGCGTCTAATTTAATTCCAGCCTCAGTGGTATTGGAAAAGATAAATGCGAGATTTTTATTTTCAGCAAGCTTAAGAAACCCTTCATAATCTTCATATGGATTGATAAGCTCATCCAAACAAGTTATCAAGTGTTTAGACCTAACTTTCTTCCCTTTCGATACGCCCTCGGCAAATACGTGATATTGACCATCTTGTTTCCTTAAATGCTCAATCATCCCCTCCTTTATGGGTTGAATAACATCTACTTTCCCCTTGAAACCTGTTTCCTCATTTAATAGCTGAATACAATAATCAACAAACCCTCTCATGAAATTACCTTCACCAAATTGAATACTATCGGTTTGATTTTTTTTTATGATCAAGATTATTGATTTGTTCTTAGCTTTGTAAAAGTACTGACTTTTGTCAATTGCATTATTTCATTTTCAAATATGCTATATTATACCTAATGATGTGTCGCGCGATTTTAATGATTTCAATTTTCTTCCTGTCTTGTAGTAAAGACCAGGAGTGCATAATTATTAGAGATAAAGGCGAAGAATCTGGAAGCTATTATTTTTATTTTAATGCCAACTATTATTCCAACTCTCAGACCAATAATCTCGGTGGAGTTATTGACAGTCAATTCGCATCAGGCAAAGTTTCCAAACAAGTCTATGACAGTCATAATATTGGAGATGAGTATTGTTATTAGTGCATTAGCACAGCCCTTAATAAACTTATTTCTGCTGATTTATTAATTAGCTTTGTTATGTGGATATTTTAAAATGAAATTCAGTTTCAATATTTTACTGCTACTTGTTTACTCAATATCATCATTGACAATATCTGCTCAATCAATAATTACTGATAGACCCGACCAAACAGAAAGCGCCGTTACTCTTGAGGCTGGAAGGTTGCAGATCGAGTCTGGAGTCTTAAATCAATCCCAAGGGAAAGGGCTTGATCGATTGAGGAGCTTAATTATTCCCACCAATCTATTTAGATATGGGATTTCCAAAAAAGTTGAACTCAGAATGGTTTTACAACTAGATGGAGAAAAAACAAATGCAGATAAATACCATCAATTTGCGTTAGGTAACGTGGAAATTGGCGCTAAATTCGTATTGAATAAAAAAGTTGATCCCGCCGTTCAATTAGCCATTCTTTCCCATATCAGACTCCCAAAAGACAATTGGGTAAATTTTCGAGAAAATCTCGGTTTTTTAAATCGTGTTTCCATTGCTCACCGTGTAGGAAAATTCCTTAACATTGGATATAATTTTGGCTACAACCATTATACTAAAGGATATGGAAATTTTGTTTACACCCTTGCAGTTGGTGCTGGAATAACGGAAAGAATAAGTATTTACGTCGAACCATACGGAGATATAACAACTGATAGTAGCCCCACATCAAACTTCGACTATGGAGTTGCTTATCTAATCAATCCTAATATTCAGTTAGACCTTTCTTTTGGTCTTGGCCTTAATAATAAAATGAGTTATCAATCGGTAGGAATTAGCTGGAGACAAAAGACAAAGGAAACCCCTTAGATTCTGAGTAAAACGAATAAATCCAGCATTCAATTTAATCAGACATTAAAATTCATCATTATGGCCTTTTTTGTATATTTTTGTATATGGTTGAATATGAATTCATAAATTTCTAATGATCAACTGCGACAGACTTTCATCTTTTGGATCAAAATTATTGTTGTTTATTTTGGTTTTGGGTCAATTAATAAACTCAATTCCATTCAATGACGTTTTTGATTTGGAGGAGCAAGTTGCCATCAACAATGATGCGGAGAGTTCCAATTCAAAAGAAGGAAAAAATCTTTTGGACTTTATGGAAGACTTTGAGATTTTGGAGGCGTCAGTTTTTTATGTCTGTCTATCATTTGAAATAACTAAAAATCACTATCCGGCCCCAAACTTCTCAGATGGATACTGGCACGAAGACTCCCCCCCGCCTGAGAACTACATTTAAAATTTAATCGTCTGAAGATTTATTTTCAGTTAGTTCTAACACCTACAAATCCATTATCAAAATAGTTTTATATGAAAAAAATATTCGCACATATTAAGGGAGATACTTTTGGTGGTTTGACCGCCGGTATCATTGCGCTACCCCTTGCCCTAGCTTTCGGAGTTTCCTCAGGATTGGGCCCCACAGCAGGGCTTTACGGCGCGATTTTCTTAAGTTTTTTTGCCGCCCTTTTTGGTGGAACTAATACTCAAATTTCTGGGCCAACTGCCCCCATGACTGCCCTAAGTATGGTTGTAATTGCTTCGCTTATCGCCTCAAACGACGGTGATGTTGGGAAGGCTCTTCCCATTATTCTCGCCGTTTTTATGCTCTCTGGTTTTATGCAGGTCGTACTTGGCTTGATGAAACTCGGAAAATATATCAGATACATTCCATATCCTGTAGTTTCTGGATTTATGACCGCAATAGGGTTGATTATTATCTCCACTCAGACCTTACCCGTTTTGGGTTACTACCCAAAAGAAGACATCAATTTGGTCACTTCTTTCAAACCAGAAGCAGAGGCTGAGATTTTGAGTAAAATTCTTCAAGAAGAGGCAAGTGAAGGCCTGTTAGTTCTTGAGGACTTCTCTGAAACGGTAGAAAGAGGAAGCGAAATAACAGAGGCTGTCATTTTACAAGAAGCTGAAGTGCTAGCAGCTAAACATGCATCTGGAGTTGTCGGTGCTCTCAAGGTAATACCAACTGCATTGGGGCAAATCAACTGGATAGAGTTACTCCTAGCATTAGGAACCATGCTTATTATATATGGTTTTAAGCGGATTACCTCCGTAATACCTAGCACATTAGTTGCATTAGTCGTCATGACGACCATTGCCATATTTTTTGTTCCCACTTATCGACCAATTACTGCAATTCCCAGTGGTTTTCCAACCCCTCAGTGGAGTGTTTTTTCTGAGATAAGTTTTTTAGAACTATCACCCTATGTCTTTACCTCTCTTACTTTAGCATTATTGGGAGCAATTGATTCCTTATTGACAAGTGTTGTTGCCGACAACATGACCAAAACAAGGCATTTACCCAATAAAGAATTAATTGGTCAAGGAATAGGAAACACCATTTCGGCATTGTTTGGTGGACTGCCTGGCGCAGGGGCGACTATTCGAACAGTTGTCAATATCAATTCTGGAGGGGTAACAAGAGTATCGGGAATGATCTCCAGCTTGGTTTTGTTAATGATACTGTTAATTTTTAGTTCAGTTGCTTCTACCATTCCTGCTGCAGTTTTGGCTGGAATTTTGATTACTGTCGGAATCAGCGTTATGGATTATAGAGGATTGAAAGCCATTCCTGACTTGCCAAAAGACATAAAATTCTTAAAGTTGGGAATTAGCTCTGAGGTAATTATTTTACTCGTAGTAATGCTATTGGCAACCTTCTGGAATCTAGTATATGCAGTGGGAATTGGCCTCGTAATAGCCTCTCTGATGTTCATGAAAAAAATTGGTGATGCTACCGCTAGTCACTCCAAATTAAACGCTGTTTCGAAAGAAAAACTCTCAGATGACACTAAATTGGTTGATCTCGATGGAGATGGTTCACCTGATATTGCTATCAAGCAAGTCATGGGACCACTGTTTTTTGGTTCAGCTGATGGCTTTCAAAAGTTGGCTAAAAAAATTCCTGATGCAGCAAAAATTATTATTTTTAGATTTGATACGATGAACTATATAGATCAATCTGGATTATATGCTTTGGAGGAAATACTTGTGGATTTAAGTAGCCATGATAAAGAGATATACTTTGTAAACCTTCAAAAGCAGCCAAAATATATGATGCAGCGTGTCAATCTAGTACCAAAATTGGTTCCTGAGGAGCATATTTTTGAGAGAATTAATCAGTGTTTCAGTTTAATTAAAGAAAAGTCATAATCAATAATAAAAGAAATAATAATGGAAATTAAATCTAACATACTCGATCAGGAAACTCAAGCCAATTTGAGTCCAGACCAAGTACTCGATCGTTTAAAAGATGGAAACAGTCGTTATGTCAACAACCAATTGTCAGCATTCGCCATTGACAGCCTAAGAGCTGATAGCGAGAAGGGACAATACCCCCAAGCAATTGTACTTTCTTGCATCGATTCACGGGTGGTGGTTGAGCAAGTTTTTGACCAAGCATTGGGAGATATTTTCGTGGCTCGAGTTGCCGGTAACTTTGTTAACACAGATATTGTTGCCAGCATGGAATATGCTTGTAAGGTAGCGGGAAGTAAGGTTATTGTTGTACTAGGACATGAAGGATGTGGAGCTGTTAAAGCTGCTTGTGATAATGTGGAATTGGGAAATATCACTTCCCTGTTAAGCAATATCCAGCCTGCGGTTTCAGTAGTTAAGGAAACGGCTTCTGAACCTCATGATAGTAGTAATACACCATTTGTTAATGCTGCAATCAAGGAAAATGTTTCTCAGACTATTACTGAAATACGTTCTATGAGCCCGATATTAAAATCACTTGAAGATCAAGGAATGATCAGTATCAAAGGCGGGGTATATCAACTTAAAAGCGGTCAAGTTGATTGGCTATAAACAAAGCTAAAAAGGGTTGGAATTTCCAACCCTTTTTTTGTAGCTCCGACAGGAATCGAACCTGTATCTAAAGTTTAGGAAACTTTTGTTCTATCCGTTGAACTACGGAGCCTAATACTTGGTAAAAATACTTGAATTAAAAATTTAAATGGATCAAAAAGTTTAAATTTCAATTGGGACAGCCTCCTAAATTAGACTTATAAAATTTGCTTTGATAAGTGTTTAATAAGCAGAAATTGTTTCAGATTTTATGCCCCATTTTTCTATGATTCAATTAAAATAACATTGTCACTTGCCAAATAATTGCCATTTTAAAGTTGCCGAACTTTAAATAAATAATGAATTTAAAACCTAAGATCAAACTAATTATCAAGGGTTTTTTTTCTCAACCCTATCTTTGTGTTCCTTATCCGGTTTTTTACAAAACGAAAAAGAAGGTATTCCTTCATTGGAAGGTAAAAACGTTCTCAATGTTTATGGCGGCTGGGAAGGACACCAAGCTGCTGAAAGTGTCGTCTTTATGGTCCACAAGTAGAGGGCAGAAGGAGCAAACTTCAAGATCTTTGACACCCTCTCTGTTTATACCGACAAGAAAATTATGACAGAGACAGATTTGATTATTCAAAATTGAACCGATGGAAATTTTACCGAAGAACAATTTGAAGGGTTAAAAATTATTTTTCCAAAGTAAGAAATTATGTTTAGGAAAAATAAAATGCTCAGTCTAATATAATGGATGGTTTTTTGGGATAAAAAGTCTAGGCGGAAAGTTTATACTTTTCACACCAACTTACCTCAAATCAGTGAAAGAATTTAGTTTTAAAATATTTTACTAATTCTTAAATCTAAA
>CAJWGK010000056.1 GCA_913030895.1 uncultured Flavobacteriaceae bacterium
ACCCGCGACCCTCACCTTGGCAAGGTGATGCTCTACCCCTGAGCTACTTTCGCATTTTATTTCAAACTCTGAAGTGACCTTCATCCGCCTTAGGCGGATGATGCGCTACCCCTGAGCTACTTTAACTTATGGTCTGCAAAAATAATAAAATCCGACACTTCTAATCAAAAATTGCCTTAACTTTATTCTATTAAACCTAAAATCTTTAACCATGACAGAAAAAGAACTACGCTCAAGAGCAAAAGAAATTGTTAAGTTTAAACAACATCTCTTAATGTATTTGTTGATTAACGCTGGATTTTTTGGAATTGACTATTTAGATAATGGCTACCTTAACTGGACTTATTTTGTAGTGCTTGGCTGGGGTGTGGGAATTTTCCCTCACTACATCACCCTAAAATCTGGGGGGATATTTTCGGTTGAAAAAGAAATGGAACGACTCAAAAAATCCCAGGGCTAAAAAACCTATTGTTTTAGCTGCCGTTTAATCTCATTAAGCTTCATTAAAGCCTCTATGGGGGTTAGGGTGTCGATGTCTAAGTCTGTGATTTCCTCACGTAAAGATTCTAAAAGCGGATCGTCTAAGTTAAAAATACTCAGTTGCATTTCGTCCTTACCCACCTTTAAACTCTCGGCATTGGCTTCGAGGGTATTCGACTTTTCTAGGCCCTTTAGTTTTTGGGAGGCCCTACGAACAACGAACTCAGGCATTCCCGCCATTTTTGCCACATGTATCCCAAAGCTATGGGCACTACCCCCCGGAACCAATTTTCTCAAGAAAAGTACTTTGTCCTCCAACTCCTTAACCGACACGTTGTAATTTTTTATACGACTGAAATCATGGGTCATTTCATTCAATTCGTGATAGTGGGTGGCAAAAAGTACTTTCGCCTTTACAGGATGTTCATGAAGGTATTCGGCAATTGCCCAAGCAATAGAAATACCGTCATAAGTGCTGGTTCCACGACCAATTTCATCCAACAATACTAGACTATTTTCTGTGATATTATTCAGAATAGATGCGGTTTCGTTCATCTCCACCATAAAAGTAGATTCTCCCATGGAAATATTATCACTAGCCCCTACCCGTGTAAAAATTTTATCCATAACCCCAGTTTTCATGGCTACTGCCGGAACAAAACTCCCCATTTGCGCCATTAATACCAATAAGGCAGTTTGACGAAGTATCGCAGATTTACCAGACATATTGGGCCCTGTAATCATGATAATTTGCTGACTTGTTGGGTCGAGCACCAAGTCGTTTGCAATAAAAGGCGTTCCCGGTGGTAATTGGTGCTCAATTACAGGATGCCTCCCCTGTTTTACCTCCAAAAGGGTAGTATCCGAAAAATGGGGGCGAGAATAATTGTGTTTTAAAGCCAAAGTAGCAAAACAACACAATACATCAAGACTTGCAACTGCCCCAGCGTTTTTCTTGAGCGGCTCTAAATATTTTTGTAATTCGAATAGTAATTCCAAATAGAGCTTACTTTCCAAAGATTTTATTTTTTCCTCGGCACCTAGAATTTTGGTTTCATATGCTTTTAACTCTTCGGTGATATAGCGTTCAGCACTAACCAAAGTTTGTTTTCTGATCCAATCCTCTGGCACCTTGTCTTTATGGGTATTGCGAACTTCGATATAATACCCAAAAACGTTGTTAAAGGCTATTTTCAGGGAGGGAATTTGTGTTCGCTCACTTTCCCTTACTAGCATAGCATCCAAATGATCTTTTCCTGAATATAAAAGTTCCCTCAATTCATCCAACTCACTATTTACACCTTCAGCAATCACCTCCCCTTTACTCAACAAAACGGGGGCATCAGGTTTGAGGGTAGTTTGTAACAGTTGCATGATTTCGGTAGTATCTAAAAAACCTTCGCCGACTGCTTTCAATTCTTTTGATGCATTGTATAAAAGAAAGGTTTTCATCTCACTAATCTGAACCAATGACTTCCCCAGTTGAACTAATGCCCTTGGACTAATTTTTTGGGTGGCAATCTTAGCGACAATTCGTTCAATATCTACCAATTCGCTTAAATGGCTGGCAATATTATCGTGCGAAGTATTGTCTTTGGTAAAGGCAGCTACGACGTTTAATCGCGCCTCAATTTTCAATAAATTTCTTTCGGGAAATGCCAGCCAGTGTTTTAACATACGTCCGCCCATTGCCGTAAGGGTTTGATCCAAAATATTAATCAATCCAATGCCATTGGGGCTGGTGGACTGAAAAAGCTCCAGGTTTCGAATGGTAAATTGATCCATCCAAACGTATTCTTTCTCAAAGATTCGGCGGATACTCGTTATGTGTGGGACTTTGTTGTGGTGCGCTTCAGATAAGTAGTGCAATATTGCACCCGCAGCAATTACCCCTGCTTGCATATCTTGAAGTCCAAAACCTTTTAACCCTAAAGTATTAAAGTGATCCGTTAGTTTTTGTTCGGCATAACTACTTTCAAAAACCCAGTCCTCCAAAAAGAAAACATTGAATTCGCTTCCCATTGACTCCGCAAAAGTTTTTTTGGAAGGTTTGGCGACCAGGACTTCTGCTGGAGAAAAATTTTGCAACAATTGTTCCATTTGAATTACACTTCCCTCGGAGACCCAATAATCCCCCGTGGAAATGTCTAGAAAAGAAATTCCTGTTTTTTGTTTTCCAAAAAAGACTGCTGCTAAGAAGTTATTCTCCTTATGTTCTAATACTTCTTCGTTTAGAGCAACGCCTGGGGTAACCACCTCTGTAACACCTCTTTTGACAATTTTTTTTGTCATTTTGGGATCTTCCAACTGGTCACATATCGCCACACGGCATCCCGCTCTGACGAGTTTCGGTAAATAAGTATTCAAGGAGTGGTGGGGAAACCCTGCCAATTCTGTTTCACTGGCACTACCTGCACCTCGCTTGGTGAGGATAATCCCCAATATTTTGGCTGCCCGAACAGCGTCGGCTCCAAAAGTTTCATAAAAATCCCCCACACGAAACAACAACAAGGCATCAGGGTATTTAGCCTTGATCTGGTTGTATTGTTTCATCAAAGGGGTTTCCTTACTAGATTTGGCCACTTGAGAACAGGTTTCTACGAATGTAATTATTAAAATATTCTTGCAATAATTGCGTTTTAAAAATTTGTTAACAGTCAGCCGCACACCTTCAATATTTATTATTTTTGGCTCATGCGGAAACTAAAAAACAGCGAATTAAAACGCAAGTCCGTTGAGGCGTTTAAAAAAGCGGAAAAAATCCCTTTGATTTTAATCCTCGATGACATTCGCAGTTTAAACAATATCGGTTCCGTTTTTAGGACTGCCGACGCTTTCTTGATCGAAAAAATCTACCTCTGCGGTATCACTGCTACTCCACCTCACAGAGACATTCACAAAACTGCCCTAGGCGCAACTGAATCTGTGGATTGGGAATACCAAAAGGAAGTAGTTGCATTAGTCGTAGCCCTTCAGCAAAAAGGGAGAAAAGTCTTCGCCATCGAGCAAACCGATGGAGCAGTGACGCTAGAGAATTTTGAAGTCAATACCAATGAGCAATATGCTTTTATATTGGGCAATGAAGTTAAAGGTGTTTCTCAGGAAGCTGTAAACCTATGTGATGACGTAATCGAAATCCCACAAGAGGGAACCAAACATTCTCTCAACATATCGGTTGCTACTGGGGTCGTGGTATGGGATTTTTATCAAAAGCTCAAAAAGCTTTAATCCGCAACAATAGGCGTTGATACGCCAATTGGTCACTAATAAAGTCCAAATCACTTAGATCAATAAAACCGTGTACTATTTCAGTTTCTTTCTTAAAAAACAATTGATATCCGCGCTCAATTTTTTCTAAATATGTGCTGGCTATATTCTTTTCATAAGGCCTTCCCCTACTTTTGATATTGTCTTGTAATTGATCAATTTTATGGTGGAGATAAATTACTTTTTGAGGAAAGGAAAACGCTTTAGATAATGCCAAA
The DNA here is from genome assembly GCA_913030895.1 of uncultured Flavobacteriaceae bacterium. Taxonomy (GTDB): domain Bacteria; phylum Bacteroidota; class Bacteroidia; order Flavobacteriales; family Flavobacteriaceae; genus UBA8316. The sequence goes on from CAJWGK010000056.1 coordinate 3,966, forward strand.
TAGTGTTTTTTAAAAGTATCAAAATCAGATTTTGACAAATTGATTTGAGCAAAAATTAGCGATCTAAAAAGAGAGTGATCAGCGACACCTCCGTTTTTTGTTATTTTATCACTTATAAATATATGGAATTGGCGGAATCGATCTTCCATAAAATGGTTTTCTAGAGCCAAAGCATAATGTTGTGGATTGGTGTAAAACTTTTCGAGATAAGGGTTCTCCCTAAAATTCTCCTGAAGGAAAGGAACTTGGTATTGTTTCGCAATTTTTTGAGCAAGTGAGGTTTTTCCCACACCAATATTTCCCTCAAAAATCAAAATTTTATTCGCCTCGAAAAGCGGTGGAGACCAATCGGATATTGGCAGTTTTTTGGGCTTGCTTTTATCTGGAGTAGCTGACAATAAATCAGAAATGGTTTTTTGTAATATGGGGTGCATCAGCTCAGGATTGATTTCATTGAGCGGATAGAGAATAAAATTGCGCAATTCTATTCTTGGGTGAGGTAAGGTCAAAGCTGGAGTACTGATAATTTGATCCTCATAAAATAAAAGATCAAGGTCAATGGGTCTTGACTGATAATTAGGTTCATCGGAGCGTACTCTACCCATAGCTTGCTCAATATCTAATAGTTTTTCTAATACTTTTAGCGGTTCACACTCAGTTGAAATTCCTATACAGGCATTGAGAAAATCGGGCCCTTCAAATCCCCAAGCTGGGGTTATATATATGGAGGATAGATCAGTCAAAACACCAATCTTTTTTTGAATTTGGATCACTGCCTCTTGAATGTTTTCAAGACAATTGCCCTTATTCGACCCTAATGAAACGTATGCTTTACTCATTTTAATCCCAATGCTAAATTTCGTAAAACAATTTCACAAACCCTATCTTTGCTTTTAAAATAAGTTGGTATGAATTTCTTTAAAAGTTTTTTGGCATCAATACTGGGAACATTTGTCGCTTTGGGTTTGCTAATCATTTTCTTTTTTATGGGTGTTGCAGCCATTGCCACTTCAGTCAATTTAGAAAAGGTTGATTCAGTATTTGTAAATGAAAACAGTATTTTGAACCTCAACTTAAATACCTCAGTAAGAGATCGAAGCCCAGCTTTTAACCCCCTCCAATTTTTATCACAAAAAGGTCCATCGATCGTCGGAATGGACGTGATTATTGGGAGTATCAATAAATCAAAAAAAGATCCGAAGATTAAAGGAATTCGACTTGATTCAGGTTTAATCTCCTCGGGATGGGCACAAGCTCGAGAGATTAGAAACTGTTTGAATGAGTTTAAAAAATCGGGGAAATTCATCTATGCCTATGCTGATTTTATGTCCCAAAAAGGCTATTACCTCAGTTCGGTAGCAGATAGTATTTTTATGAACCCCATGGGGGCTATGGAACTCAAAGGACTTTCCTCAGAAGTGCTCTACTACGATGGTTTTCAAAACCAGTATGGGGTAAAAATGGAGGTAATTCGTCATGGGAAATACAAAAGTGCCGTTGAGCCCTTTTTACAAGATAAAATGAGTAAGGAAAATCGAACGCAGATCAAAGGCCTACTCGATGCGGTTTGGATGACTGTCAGCGATGAGATAGCAGAGAGCAGAGCAATTTCCAAAAACGCGCTTGAAACGATGGTGAACGAACTTACTGTAACGGATGCTGAAGAGGCGCTAGCCAAAGGAATGATTGACGCACTGGTCTATGAAGGTGAGTTTGAAAATAGCATTAAAACTGCATTGGAAATCGACGAGGATAACTCGATAAATTCGGTTGAATTTTATCAAATGAATACCCAAATCAAAGCATACGACAGTAATGTAAAAGATCGAATTGCAGTCATCTATGCCAATGGACCAATTCTATATACGGAAGGGACAGAGGAAGTCATCGGGAAAAAGGCGCTCAATCAGACGTTTGAGGATATTTTGGAAAATAAAAATATCAAAGGAGCTGTCTTGCGAATCGACTCACCCGGGGGAGATGCAATGACTTCTGAGATAATTCTGAATGCCATGAGAGTGTTAAAAGGTGAAAAACCATTGGTTATCTCCATGGGAAATATCGCTGCTTCTGGAGGGTACTATATTGCTTGTCTGGGAGACAAAATTTATGCTGACCCAATGACCATAACCGGTTCTATTGGTGTCCTTGCAGCATTTCCAAACATGAAAGGGCTGGCAGATAGGATTGGTATCGACGCAGAACAAGTCAATTCTCATAAAAATGCAATGGGTTATAGTATTTTCGAACCATTGAGCGATGGTTTTAAAAATTCAACCAAAGGTGCGATTGAAAAAATTTACACAACTTTTAAATCGCGAGTCGCAGAAGGACGATCGCTTGATATGGAAAAAGTAGAAGACCTGGCACAAGGAAGACTATGGTCCGGAAAAGATGCGCTAGAAAATGGATTGGTAGATGCCCTAGGAGGGCTAGAAGATGCAATTGAGGCTGTGGCAGAAATGGCAGCTATTGAAAACTTCAATGTTGTCGATTACCCCAAATTTGAAGATAACTTTGAGGGTATGTTTCTCAACGCTTTATCATTTGCCCGTTTAAAAATATTTAATCACCCAATTGAAAAATTTGCCTCAGAATTTATCGAACTTAGCCAGCTAGAAGGTATTCAAGCAAGAATCCCTTTTTCGATAAATATTGAATAAATGAAACCACAACAGCGGCAACTGGCAGCCAAGATTTATTTGTATCTCGCTGCACTGTTCATCACATCATTGGTAGTCTCTAACCTAATTTTTCAAAAATTCTTTTTTTGGTACCCGTTTGATGGAACAATATTTGGCAGTCGCTTATTTGAACTGTCAGTAGGAATTTTACCTTATCCCCTGACCTTCTTAATTACAGATTTGATTTCGGAAATTTATGGAAAAAAAGCAGCCAACAGGGTGGTAACGGCTGGGATTTTCGCTTCTTTTTTTTCAATGGGAATCATACTGCTTGCCGATTATGTTCCTGCAATGGAGAGTTCACCTGTTGATGATGCTACCTTCAAAAAAGTTTTTTCCCTTTCTCCATTAGCGGTTTTGGCCTCAATGATTGCCTACCTGATCGCCCAATTTGTGGATATTAGAATATATCATTTTTGGAAAAAACTAACCAACGGGAGACTACTATGGCTACGAAATAACTTCTCCACTTTTGCCTCTCAATTCTTGGATACATTTTCAGTGATTCTATTATTGTCCTTTTTTGGAATCCTGCCTTGGGATTTGTTTTTCGGACTGGTATTATCTGGATTTATCTTTAAAGTTATTGTTGCTGCCTTAGATACCCCATTGCTTTATTTATTTGTTTGGCTTTTTAGAAAAAAATTCAACCTTGAGGTGGGTGAAGAAATAAGACTTTAGGGACATGACAAACGAAAATCAAAACTTAACAAGAATCAATAAACATTTAAGCGAGATAGGTTATTGCTCGAGAAGGGAGGCGGACCGGCTGGTCGCAGCCGGACGTGTGTTGGTCAATGGGGAAAAAGCGGAAATGGGTCTTAAAGTCAGTCAGGAAGATCAAATCACAGTAAATGGTGAGGCACTTAGCAAGCCGAAAAACAAGCTCGTTTATCTGGCTTTTAACAAGCCAAAAGGTATTGTTTGTACTACTGATACGCGCGTGGAAAAGGACAATATCATTGACTTTATTAATTACCCAAAAAGGATTTTTCCGATTGGCCGATTGGACAAGGCAAGTGAAGGGTTGATTTTTTTGACCAACGATGGAGATATTGTCAATAAAATTCTGAGGGCAAGAAATAATCACGAAAAGGAATATATCGTTACGGTCAATAAACCGATTACCAAAGATTTTATTCATAAAATGGGGAGCGGGATTCCGATTCTTGATAAGGTGACAAAAAAATGTTTCGTAAAACAAACGCATAAGGATCAGTTTAGGATTATTCTTACACAAGGACTTAATCGTCAGATAAGAAGAATGTGTGAGTATTTAAATTATCGGGTAACCGATCTTAAAAGGGTGAGAATTATGAATATTAAGCTCGATATTAAAGTGGGTAAATGGCGGTATTTTAAACCTGAAGAACTCAATACACTGAATCAGCTTTTAAGTCAATCTTCTAAAACCCACCGCTAGGTAATCTCAATTATAACGCGAGTTCCCTCATTGGATCGAATATTATAAACCGTTTGATCTTCAAAAAGAAGGTACTGACCTTTAATTCCTTTTAACACACCCGAAAATTCATTTTCCTTTTCTAGGTTGAGGCTTTTTACCTTTTGGGGATATTGTAAGACGGGAAATTGTAACTCCAATACTTTACTATCCTGAATTACATAAGGTTTTAGGTCATTTGGAAGTGCAGCTACGGCCTGATTAATCGCATCTTCCCACTGTATTTCCTCATGGTCATTTTGCAACATTTTACGCCAGTTAGTTTTATCAGAAAAGTGATCTTTTAAGCTAACCTCTGCTACCCCCGCCAAATATCGATTGGGAACTTCTAATATCCCAACTGCCTGATGTGCCCCCTGGTCAATCCATCGAGTTGGGATTTGGCTTTTGCGGGTAACGCCGACTTTGAGGTGACTGCTCAAGGCGAGATAGACCCAATGAGGCTGTAATTGGACTTTCTTCTCGTAATCCAAGTCTCGATCTTCTACACCCAAATGTGCTTTGCTCAACTCGGGCCGCATTATCCAATCTCCAGCAGCCGGAATATCAAAAAAACAACTTTGACAATAGCCCTGTCTATAAATAGGCTTGGACTGGTTACAGTTTAAACACTGACTTCCATCAAAAATGATTTTTAAACTGCGATCCAAGAATTGATTCATAATCATAAAGTCACTTTCCAAATCTAAAAAATAACGAATTGGCGTACTTTTTTCGGTGATCATTTTCTTAAGAACTCCCTTAAACATCTTTAATTTAAAAGTTTATATATTTTTGCTAAAGATAAGCCATTCTCATGCCAATTCCCCTTTTCAATTCAATCGCATCCTGGTTTCTAAAAAAGCGCATCCATCAAATGGAGCTTTTCATGAAATACCCCAATGAAGTCCAACAAGAATTATTGTATGGATTATTAAACAGCGCGGCCTTAACAGAATTTGGTTCTGACAACGATTTTAATTCAATTAAAAATTATAACGATTTTAAAAACAGGCTTCCCGTAGTAACCTACGAGCACATCTACAGTCAAATAGAACGCTGTAGGAAGGGGGAACAAAATATTTTTTGGCCAACACCAATTAAATGGTTTGCTAAATCCAGTGGTACTACTAATGCAAAAAGTAAATTCATACCCATTAGTGGTGAGTCGCTTGAAGATTGCCATTATAAAGCGGGAAAGGACATGCTCTCGATTTATTATAACAACAATGAGAATGCTCAAATTTTAGCTGGTAAGTGTCTGCGCCTCGGAGGGAGTAGTGAGTTGTATCAAAACACTGACAGCTATTTTGGTGACCTATCCGCCATCATCATTGACAACCTCCCTTTTTGGGCAGAGCTGGGCAGTACGCCTAGTCATAAAATCTCATTAATGCCTGAGTGGGAAGCTAAAATGGAAGCTATAATTGATCAAACCCTTGATGAGAAAGTAACCAGTCTTGCTGGAGTTCCCTCGTGGATGTTGGTCCTACTTCAGGATGTACTAATAAGGACTAAAAAAGCGACGATCTCCGAGGTTTGGCCATTTGTAGAAGTCTATTTTCACGGAGGAGTAAGTTTACATCCTTATCGAGAGCAATTTGAAAAACTATTCATTGGTAGTGACCTAAATTTCTTTGAGACTTACAACGCTTCTGAGGGGTTTTTTGGTATTCAAGATAGCGATAGTTCAAATGAACTTTTATTGATGTTGGACTACGGGATTTTTTATGAGTTCATTCCAATGGATGAGTCGGATCGAGATGAAAATGAGGTAATCATTCCGCTGAGTGAAGTGGAGTTGGAAAAAAACTATGCAATGGTAATTACTACAAATGCAGGATTATGGAGATATAAAATTGGTGATACAGTTAAATTCACCAGTCTAAGCCCCTATCGAATACAAATTACTGGCAGAACAAAAATCCACATCAATGTTTTTGGAGAGGAGTTGATGATTGAAAATGCAGAGATTGCTATGAGCAAAACAGCTAGGGAACTAGGGCTTGAAATAATTGACTACACTGCTGGTCCAATATTTATGGAGCAAAATAAAAAAGGTAGACATCAATGGATTATTGAGTTTAGAAAAAATCCAAAAAACATTGACGACTTTGCCAAAAGATTGGATCAGAACCTCAAGAATGAAAATTCTGACTATGAAGCAAAACGTTATCAAGACATCACCCTAGCTCCCCCAGAAATAACTTTGGCCAAAAAGGATTTGTTTTACAATTGGTTTGCATCAAAAAATAAACTGGGTGGACAACACAAAGTTCCACGACTTTCAAATAGTAGGGGTTTGCTGGAAGAGTTACTTAATCTGAATGCCTAGGATACTGCCTTTAGTGCGGGCAACTCAATTTTAACAAGCTTTTGTTCGGCGTAAGTTTTGGTCACTTTCAGGGATTTGACATCGGATTCTGGGAGTTCGAACATTGCGTCATTGAGAATGGCTTCACAAAGGGAGCGTAAGCCTCGGGCGCCTAATTTATATTCTAAGGCTTTATCAACTATAAAATCCAAAGCTCCTTGAGTAAAAGTTAACTCAATACCATCCATTTCAAACAACTGCACGTATTGTTTGACTAGTGCATTTTTGGGTGTGGTCAGAATGGTATTTAAGGTCGCTTTATCTAGCGGATTCATATAAGTCAAAACGGGCAATCTACCAATGATTTCAGGGATAAGACCAAAAGTTTTGATGTCACGAGGCGTAATGTACTGTAAAATATTTTCAGCGTCTACTTTATTAAGCTCCTTATTGGTGTTGTAGCCAATTGCTTGGAGGTTTAATCGCTTATTGATGGTCTGCTCAATACCATCAAAGGCTCCTCCTGCTATAAAGAGAATGTTTGAAGTATCTACCTCAATAAACTTTTGATCTGGGTGCTTACGACCACCTTTTGGAGGAACATTTACGGTAGTTCCTTCCAGTAATTTTAGAAGTGCTTGTTGAACGCCCTCTCCAGATACATCTCTTGTGATGGACGGGTTATCCCCTTTTCTAGCAATCTTATCGATTTCATCGATAAATACTATACCGTATTGAGCCTTGTCGAGGTTGTAATCGGCAGCTTGGAGCAATCTTGTGAGAATGCTTTCTACATCCTCCCCAACATAACCAGCTTCTGTGAGTACAGTTGCGTCAACAATAGCCAACGGGACATTTAAAAATTTAGATATGGTCTGTGCCAAAAGTGTTTTACCTGTTCCGGTCTGACCCACCAGAATCACATTACTTTTTTGAATTTCAACCTCACTTTTTATGTTGGTTTGATTGATTCTTTTGTAGTGATTATAGACTGCTACAGAAAGAATTTTCTTAGCGGACTCCTGCCCAATAACATACTGATCGAGAAAAGCTTTAATTTTTTTGGGGGGGTGTAAGTCTAAATCGAAAGATTTGTCAGATTTTTCTTCACTGGTTTCTTCCTGGACGATACCGTGAGCTTGAAGGATACACTTATCACATATATGAGCATCCAAACCAGCAATAAGCAACTGCGTTTGAGGTTTTGGACGACCACAGAATGAACAATTTAATTCCTCTTTACTCATAGTGTATTATTTAGTTACCCCTAAAACTTCATCGACCATTCCATAGGATTTCGCCTCCTCAGCTTTCATCCAATAGTCACGATCGCTGTCTTGGTTGACTTTTTCTATTTTCTGCCCAGAATGTTTTGCGATGATTTGGTATAATTCATCCTTGAGCTTTAAAATTTCTCTTGCTGTAATCTCAATATCTGAGGCTTGACCTTGAGCTCCTCCCAAAGGTTGATGAATCATCACTCTAGAATGGGGTAGAGCGGAACGTTTACCTTCATGACCTGCACACAATAGCACTGCTCCCATAGAAGCTGCCATCCCCGTACAAATGGTCGCCACATCGGGTGAAATAAACTGCATGGTATCATAGATCCCTAAACCTGCATAAACGCCACCACCTGGTGAGTTAATATAAAGCTGAATATCTCTTTTAGCGTCAACACTCTGAAGAAACAAAAGCTGAGCTTGGATCACATTAGCAACACTATCATTTATAGCAGTTCCCAAAAACATAATCCTATCCATCATCAATCTTGAAAAAACATCCATTTGGGCAACGTTCATCTGTCTTTCTTCAATAATATAAGGTGTCATACTACTGACGATTTTGTCAAGATACATTGAATTGATCCCGTGGTGCTTTGTTGCAAACTCTTTAAACTCTTTTCCGTAATCCATTTTTATTTTTATCTATATTAT
>CAJWGK010000057.1 GCA_913030895.1 uncultured Flavobacteriaceae bacterium
TTATTAAATAAAAAAAACCCGCTAAAAGCGGGATTCTTAAAGGTGGAGTAATTATAATTAAACTTTGGCAGATTTCACCGTTTTAATAATTCTACTCGCAATTTTATAGGGATCACCATTAGAAGCAGGTCTTCTGTCTTCTAGCCACCCTTTCCAACCTTGTTCAACGGTCATGATAGGAATTCTAATGGAAGCACCTCGATCGGATACACCGAAACTAAATTCATTAATTGATTGTGTTTCGTGCTCCCCTGTTAAACGCTGGTCGTTGTAAGCACCATAAACAGATATATGCTCATCAACAACAGGACGGAAAGCCTCACATATTTTTTCGTAAGTTTCTTGGGAACCACAGGTTCTTAAAGTTTCATTAGAAAAGTTAGCGTGCATACCGGAACCATTCCAGTCAGTAGCTCCAAGTGGTTTGGGGTGCCAGTTGATAGCTAACCCATACTTTTCGCCCAAGCGCTCAAGTAGATATCTAGATATCCAAATTTGATCTCCAGCTTCTTTAGCTCCTTTGGAGAAGCACTGGTATTCCCATTGTCCAGCTGCAACCTCTCCGTTAATACCTTCAACATTGATTCCCGCTTCCAAACATTGTTCTAAGTGTTCTTCCACCATTTCTCTACCAAATGCATTTTTTGCACCTGCTGAACAGTAAAACTGCCCTTGTGGAGTTTGGTCTTTAGGAAATCCTAATGGTAAATTGGTTTCGGGATCCCACAAGAAATATTCTTGCTCAAATCCAAACCAAAAATCATTATCATCATCATCAATGGTAGCTCTACCATTAGAAACGTGAGGAGTGCCGTCTGCATTAAGTACCTCAGTCATGACCAAATATCCATTTTTACGGTCAGGATCAGGGAAAAGTGAAACAGGTTTTAAAAGACAATCAGAAGAATTTCCCTCAGCTTGTCTAGTTGAAGAACCATCGAAGGACCATAATGGACAATCTTCTAAAGTGCCACCAAAGTCACTTACTATTTTAGTTTTGCTCCGTAAATTGGCGGTAGGTAAGTAACCATCCAACCAAATGTACTCTAATTTAGACTTACTCATATAATTTAATTTTTGTTATGTTCTAGTAAAAATAAAATTTCTAGTTAATACCATGCCTTTTTGGGTACTTAATTATAAAATATGACCTTCATTTTTATGACAACCTTAATTTTTTAAGGGTATAATTCCATATTCGTAAAATAAATATACAGTTCATTAATTTTTTTCATTTTAAAACTATATTTGTTAGTCACAGAACCTTAGTTCCCATGAATCCTTTAAGAAAGAAAAGCTTAGAAAATCTCTTTAATAAACAGCCTAAGTATTTTTCCTCAGACAAAATTCATTCTGAGATTTTTGCGGATAATGTTTTTAATGATGCTTCACTAGAAAAGTACTTAAATAAAGAGGCTTTAAGTCAAATCACCGAGGCGATTTCTAAAGGTTCAAAGATCAATAGATCACTCGCTGATCAAATAGCAAGTTCTATGAAAGCTTGGGCGATGTCAAAAGGCGTTACACATTTTACCCATTGGTTTCAGCCCCTAACCGGAGGAACAGCTGAAAAACACGATGCTTTTTTTGATTTACTACCCTCAGGGAAACCTATGGAGCGGTTTGATGCTAATGAATTGGTGCAACAAGAACCTGATGCCTCAAGTTTTCCTAGTGGAGGTATTAGAAACACATTTGAGGCCAGAGGATATACTGCTTGGGATCCAACATCTCCAGCTTTTATTTTGGGTAAGACCCTGTGTATTCCAACTATATTTGTTTCTTACACTGGGGAGGCGCTTGATTATAAAACACCGCTGATAAAATCCATCCAAACCCTTGACCAATGTGCCACCGAAGTGTGTAAATATTTTGATAAAAATGTAAGTAAAGTATTTCCAACACTTGGGTGGGAACAAGAGTACTTTTTAATAGATCGCGCTCTAGCCTCATCTCGTCCGGACTTGATCATCACTGGTAGGACTTTATTTGGTCATCAGCCTTCTAAGGGTCAACAACTAGATGATCACTATTTTGGTGCGATCCACCCCCGGGTTATTGCCTTTATGCAGGAATTGGAATACGAAGCTATGCTTTTGGGTATTCCCGTAAAAACTAGACACAATGAAGTCGCTCCCGGTCAATTTGAATTAGCTCCAATTTTTGAGGAAGCTAATCTATCTGTTGATCACAATTCATTGATAATGGATATAATGCAAAGAATTGCAGCCAAGCATGATTTTATCGTTTTATTTCATGAAAAGCCATTTGAAGGAATTAATGGATCTGGAAAACACAATAACTGGTCTTTGGAAACCAGTACAGGAGTTAATCTACTCAGTCCTGGAAAAACGCCAATGAGTAACCTTCAATTTTTAACATTTTTCATCAATACCATAGCCGCTGTATTATCTCATGAATCACTTTTGATCGCCTCCATTGTAAGTGCGAGCAACGACCATCGGTTGGGAGCTGATGAGGCACCCCCGGCAGTGCTTTCTGTTTTTATAGGTAAACAACTTACCGCTGTTCTTGAGGACCTTGAGCATGTTTCCAAAGGAAAGTTGTCTCCCGAAGAAAAAACTGATTTAAAGCTTAACGTGATCGGTAAAATTCCAGAAATTTTATTAGACAATACTGATAGGAACCGCACTTCTCCATTTGCCTTTACCGGCAACAAATTTGAATTCAGGGCTGTTGGCTCAAAATCGAATTGTGCGAGGTCAATCACTGCACTTAATACTATGGTGGCAGAGCAATTGCAAAAATTCAGCATAGCGGTCGACCAACTAATTGAGGAAAAAGAAATGAAAAAAGACGATGCTATTTTTAATGTTTTGAGAGATAACATTAAAAGCATTAAAAACATACTTTTTGAGGGTGACGGATATAGTGAAGATTGGAAAGCAACTGCCAAAAAACGCGGTTTAAGTCACCATAAAAATACGCCTGATGCGCTCAAGGCATATGTAAGTAAGAGTAGTATTGCACTTTTTGGGCAAATGGAGGTTTTTTCAGAAAGAGAAGTTAGGGCTCGCTACAATGTTGACTTACAGGAATATATTTTGAAAATTCAAATTGAGTCCAGGACATTAGGTGATATTGCTAGAAATCACATTATCCCTACAGGCATTAAATATCAAAATATCCTAATTGAAAACGTAAAAGGACTTAAGGAGATTTATGGATCAGCTTACGAAAAACACGCTGCGGTGCAATTGAAAATCATTGAACGTATTTCAGGGCACATTGAAGCCATAAGCGATGGAATTACAAAAATGATTGATACCCGAAAGGCATCAAACAGCATAGAGGATAAATTCGAGAAAGCGCAGGCCTATTGTCTAAAGGTTTTACCTTTTTTGAACGAAATAAGGTATCATTGCGATAAGTTAGAATTGGTGGTGGATGATGATCTATGGCCATTGGCAAAGTACAGAGAGTTGTTGTTTTGTCGTTAGTAAATATTTGGTAAGCGAATAATTAGATAGGGTGATTAGTATTAAATTTGTGGTATTACATTAAAGAATGATTGACAAAAGGTACTATCAAAGGGGAGTTTCTTCTCAAAAAGAGGACGTTCACAATGCCATAAAAAATATAGATAAGGGGCTTTTCCCAAAAGCTTTCTGTAAAATTGTCCCAGATTATCTGACGGGAAGCGACGAGCACTGTGTGGTAATGCATGCTGATGGAGCAGGTACCAAATCTTCTTTGGCCTATGCTTATTGGAAAGAAACGGGAGATTTGTCTGTTTGGAAAGGAATTGCGCAGGATGCATTAATCATGAATATTGATGACCTTTTGTGCGTTGGGGTAACAGATAATATCATGCTCTCTTCAACCATTGGAAGGAATAAAAATAAGATTCCAGGTTCGGTATTAGCTGCAATTATTAATGGAAGTGAGGAACTTTTGTCAGACCTGGCAAAATACGGTATAAAGATTCACAGCACAGGAGGAGAAACCGCAGATGTTGGAGACTTAGTGAAAACAATTATTGTTGACTCAACCGTGACTGCTAGGATCAAACGAAGTGATATTATTGACAATGCGAACATAAAGGCAGGTGACGTGATTGTAGGTCTTTCCTCTTTTGGTCAGGCGACTTATGAAGATCAGTACAATGGTGGAATGGGAAGTAACGGACTCACATCCGCCAGACATGATGTTTTTGGAGCTGCCATTCGGGAAAAATTTCCTGAAACTTACGATAATGATTTACCAGAAGATTTGGTTTATTCTGGTTCAAAAAACCTTACCGACTCCACATCAACTCCATTGGATGTTGGAAAACTAGTCTTGTCTCCTACCAGAACTTATGCACCTGTAATCAAAGCTATTTTTGAGTCTTTAGGGCGAAGTCAAATACACGGAATGGTTCATTGTAGTGGTGGAGCGCAAACCAAAATATTGCATTTTATTGATGGGCTGCACGTAATTAAAGACAACTTGTTTGATTGCCCACCCTTGTTTGAATTAATTCAAAAGGAATCCGGCACTTCATGGAAAGAGATGTATGAGGTTTTTAATATGGGACACAGGATGGAAGTTTATCTCCCTGAAAACCAAGCAAATCAAGTTATTTCTGTTGCCAATTCTTTTAATATTGATGCACAGATAATAGGGAAGGTAGAGCAATCAATTACAAAAAAATTGACCATTAAATCTTCCATGGGAGTTTTTGAATATTAATCGTTACATTATAGAATAATTGGAAGTGTGATTTTATGAAGAAACTCTTTTATCTATACTTATTTTTTTCCTTGGGGCTATTTTCTCAAGAGCGTGATGCACTTTTAGATGAACTATTTGAAGCAGAGCCAACAGTAGCGGAAACTTTACTTCCTGAAAAAATGATATTTACCCAGTCAATATTTTGGGGTAAAAATGGTCTTTTTCGAAAAACAGGCATTTCAAAATTGTCCTTAGCGCAAAGAGAGAAAGAACTAAAAGTTAGAAATGTAATGCTTAAATCTCACCAGGTCATTGGCTATCTTACTTTGGCTGGTATGGTTGCTCAAGGTATTTTAGGAGGGCGCCTTTATAATGGTGCAGGGCACCTGTATGAAACGCACAAAAAAATGGGTGAAATTGTTACCATTGCCTATTTTACAGGTGCTGGAATGTCACTTTTTTCCCCACCACCATTGGTCAGGAAAAAGGTCAAAGGATTTAACTCAATCAAGGCCCACAAACTACTTGCGTACATCCATTTTTCTGGAATGATCGCTACAAATGCTTGGTCTGATAGTGATACGGATTTACATAAATATGCAGCTTACACCACTTTTGCTAGTTATGCTACAGCAGTCTTGGTCTTTAAATTTTAATAAATGAGAAAGTTACTTTTTAAGATACTCTTTTTGTTGCCCTTGCTTTTATTGGCTCAAGAACGATGGGCTTTAGACACTGAGGCTTCATACATCACTTATGATGCAGACCACTTTTTACATGCTTGGTCGGGAACAAATAATAATGTGAAGGGGGTTATAGTTTCAGAGGAAAACGAGTTTAAAAAAATTGCAATTGCCATGTTTGTTCGTGATTTTGACAGTAAAAACAGTAATAGAGATAATAATGCACTCGAAATTTTGGAAGTTTTAAAATTTCCTAAAATTGAATTCTTTTCCGATAATATTGTATTAACAGAGGATAAGATACTTATCGAAGGAGCACTTAATTTTCACGGTATAGGTATTGAAAAAACCATAGATGCTAAAGCGAACCTACGAAAGAATAAGCTCATTATTTCAGGAGATTTTCAAATGCTTCTATCTGATTTTAAGGTTACTCGTCCCTCATTTATGATGAAAAAGATTGAGGACGATCTAAAATTGACTTACGAACTCCATTTCACTAGGCTTTGATATGGTATTTAAAACGCTAAATTTGTAGTATAGCTACGCCTAATTCATGTTAGAAAAACTAGAAATCGTCCAACAAAGATTTAATGAAGTGTCTGATTTGATTATCCAGCCAGATATCATCGCCGACCAGAAAAGATACGTGACACTTAACAAGGAGTATAAAGACCTTAGTAAAATTATGTCAAAGGCAGAGGATTACAGAACGCTTATTGCCAACATGGAAGAGGCTGAAATGATGATTAAGAATGAAAGCGATGCTGAGATCATTGAGATGGCAAAAATGCAGTTGGAAGAAGCTAAAGCTGGGTTTCCTTCTCTAGAGGAAGAAATAAAATTTTTATTAATTCCAAAAGATCCAGAGGACAGCAAAAATATTGTTGTGGAAGTAAGGGCAGGAACTGGTGGTGATGAGGCGAGTATTTTTGCGGGTGACTTATATCGCATGTATACCAAATATTGTCAGGATCAAGGATGGTCTGTCAGTCTCGTAGATGCCAATGAGGGCACAGCGGGTGGATTTAAAGAAGTTATTTTTGAAGTCTCCGGCGAGGAGGTTTATGGAACAATGAAATACGAATCTGGAGTTCATCGTGTCCAACGTGTTCCCCAAACAGAGACCCAAGGGAGAGTTCATACTTCTGCCGCTACAGTCATGGTTCTTCCCGAAGCTGAGGAATTCGACGTAGAAATTAACATGAATGATGTTCGGATTGATTATTTCTGTTCCTCAGGGCCAGGTGGGCAGTCTGTAAACACCACTTATTCCGCGGTAAGACTTACCCACGAACCTACAGGTATAGTTGCACAGTGTCAAGATCAAAAGTCCCAGCACAAGAATAAAGACAAGGCTTTGAGAGTACTCCGATCTAGACTTTATGAATTGGAGTTGAGTAAAAAATTGGAACAGGATGCCGAAAAAAGAAATTCGTTAGTTTCTTCGGGTGATCGTTCCGCCAAAATTAGAACTTATAATTATCCCCAAGGAAGAGTTACCGATCACCGAATTGGATTAACCTTATACGACCTTCAGAATATTATAAACGGAGATATTCAGAAGTTGATTGATGAGCTTAAGCTTTATCAGAATACCCAACAACTCAAAGAAGCAGGAGAGATTATATGACCACAGCGGATTTATTCGAACAAATTAAAGCCAAGCAGTCCTTTTTGTGTGTAGGACTGGACGTGGATCAAGATCGATTTCCAGTGGAGCTGAGAGATAAGCCTGATAATCTTTTTAATTTTTGCCAAAAAATTATTGATTCTACAGCCCATTATTGTGTAGCTTACAAACCAAACATCGCTTTTTTTGAAGCCTATGGCTTAGAGGGTTGGAAGTCCCTCGAAAAGGTGATGCAGTATATCAATAGACATTATCCCGAAATGTTTACCATAGCAGATGCTAAAAGAGCTGATATTGGCAATACTTCAAAACGATATGCCAAGGCTTATTTCGAGCATTTTGACTTTGATTCAATTACGGTTTCACCCTATATGGGGGTTGATTCTGTAGAACCTTTTCTAACTTATGAGGATAAGTACACTATTTTATTGGCATTGACCTCTAATAAGGGAGCAACAGATTTCCAGCTCGCGTCTGTTGGGAATCAAAAACTTTATGAAGAGGTAATAAAAAAATCGTTGGAGTGGCAAAATTCAAAACAGCTGATGTATGTCGTTGGCGCAACCAAGGCTGAAGCCCTTCAAAGTATTAGACAATTAATTCCAGAGCATTTTCTTTTAATTCCTGGTGTGGGTGCCCAAGGCGGAAGCCTTGAGGAGGTTGCCCTTAATGGGATGAATAACCAATGTGGTATATTGGTGAATTCTTCCAGAGGAATAATCTACGCATCTTCAGAAAGTGATTATGCGGAAAAAGCGGGCTCGGTGGCTAGAGAAATGCAGCAAAAGATGCGAGAACTTTTAATTCAAAATCAAATTCTCTAATGCTCCATTATACGGTTTACGAGTCGAAAGAAGTCAATGCTCCCTGGATAACTTTTATACATGGAGCTGGGGGTAGCAGTGCGATATGGTTTAAGCAAATTCGTTTTTTTTCCCGTTACTTTAATCTTTTGTTAATCGATTTAAGAGGTCATGGTGCTTCTAAAGGTTTTATTAAGAACCCCTTCAAATTAAAATATACTTTTAATTCTATAACGGAAGATATTTTTGAAGTTTTGGATTATGTCAAAGTAGAAAAATCCCATTTTGTAGGTATCTCTATGGGAACAATTCTTATTCGTCAATTGGCTGAGATGCAGCCTAAAAGGGTATCTAAGATGATTATGGGTGGTGCCATTCTTGAGTTCAATCTACGGTCTAGAATTTTAATGTATTTTGGTAACGCAACTAAGTCTGTTTTGCCCTATATGTGGTTATACAGGTTTTTTGCTTTTATCATTATGCCAAACAGAAACCATCGGGAATCAAGAAGTTTATTCATTCGTGAGGCTAAAAAATTATATCAAAAAGAATTTATTCGATGGTTTAAGTTAACTTCTGAAGTAATTCCATTGTTGAGAATATTCAGGCAGGAGGCTGTTGATATTCCCACACTTTATATCATGGGAGATCAAGATTACATGTTTCTACCCTCTGTAAAGAAAGTTGTTGAGAGTCATCCTGCGTCAGAGCTACTGGTTCTGGAAGCTTGTGGTCATGTAGTGAATGTAGAAAAACCCGATAAGTTCAATGACGGAATGCTTAATTTTTTGAAAGAATCCGCTGCTTAAGAAAAAACTACTGTCTTATTGCCATAGACCATCACCTTTCTTAGGACATGTAACTTGAGTGCGCGAAGTAGCACAATTCTTTCTAGATCCCTTCCTTTTTCAATAAAGTCCGCTATAGAATTCAGATGCGTAACTCTAGAAATATCTTGTTCGATTATAGGACCTGCATCCAGTTCAGCAGTTACATAATGACTCGTAGCACCAATTATTTTTACGCCCCTATCATAGGCAGAATGATAAGGTTTTGCCCCTGGAAAAGCAGGTAAAAATGAATGATGGATATTGACGATTTTATTTGTGTAATGATCAATCAGTTTTGGAGATACTATTTGCATGTATCTTGCTAGTACTATAAAATCAACCCCATGTTTTTTTAATAATTCTAATTGCTTCTCCTCAGCCGCCGCCTTAGTCTCTTTGGTGACTGGAATGTGATAAAATGGAATTTCAAACCTTTTAGCAATGATTTCTAAATCAGGATGGTTGCTCAGTATAAATGGAATTTCGGCGGCCAATTCCCCTGATTGTTGTTTGGCCAATATATCATAAAGACAATGATCGTATTTAGAGACAAATACTGCCATCTTAGGCTTTTGACTTTTTAAATAAAAATCGCAGTGTAAAGAAAAACGATTTCCAATTTTTTCATTAAATCCTTTTTTGAATTTGTCAAGGTCGAATTTATCTCCATTTAAATCACACGCTACGCGCATGAAGAATGCGCCATTGGGTCTATCTACATATTGATCTATATAGGTGATATTCCCCTGTTGCTGATGAATGAAATTGGTGACTGTTGCAATAATACCTTTTTGGTCAGCACAATACATCAAAATCGTTATCTGGTTCATATGGAAAATTTTGTCAAAAATACAGAATCAGCAGCTTAGCGCAACCTTTTAGTGTTTTTTATTGACTAAATAAAAAAGCCTTCGGAAAATCGAAGGCTTTTTAAACAACTGGAATATGGTTAATATTATCCCTCGTTTATTCTAAAGTCAGCATAAGCATCCATGCCATGTTCGGTAAGATCAAGGCCATTTAATTCTTCTTCTTTATCAACTCTCAGACCAGTAGTAGCTTTTACTATTGTCAAGATGATGAAGGAGGTCACCACGCAGAATGCACCAACAATTCCAACACCAATCAGTTGAACAAGAAACTGATCAAATCCTGCTAATTCTCCAAAAATTCCGACTGCAAGTGTACCCCAAATACCACAAATGAGGTGAACAGCAACAGCTCCTACAGGATCATCTAATTTTAATTTATCGATTAATGCAATTCCTAGGACGACAACTACCCCAGCAATAATACCAATGAGAATCGCATCGGTAGGACTCATTTGATCTGCACCAGCAGTGATACCAACTAGCCCTCCTAATACACCATTCATAAACATGGTTAAATCGAAATTTTTATATAATATATTTGAAAAGAATGCAGCTGAAACTCCTCCTGCGGCAGCAGCCAAGGAAGTAGTTACCAGAGTTAATGAAGTTAATGTTGGATCGGCAGATAAAACTGAACCACCATTAAATCCAAACCATCCTAACCAAAGTATAAATACACCAGCAGCGGCAATGGGTAAGTTGTGTCCAGGTAGGGCCTTAGGTTTACCATCGCTATCAAATTTACCGATACGCGCACCTAGGAGGTAAATGGTAATCAGCGCGCCCCATCCACCTACGGAATGAACTAAAGTTGAACCTGCAAAATCATAGAATCCCCATGCATCAAGAAATCCACCTCCCCATTTCCAAGATCCTACAATGGGATATACGAGTCCGACATAGAGAATAGAAAAGAGCATGAATGCATTGAGTTTAATTCTTTCAGCTACGGCACCTGAAACAATTGTGGCAGCGGTTGCGGCAAACATTCCTTGGAAAAGAAAGTCAGTCCACCAGGTATAACCACCGTCAGCGTATCCAAAGCCCATTCCTCCTTCCGGAGCAGCAATTCCGAAACCAGCAAATTTAAAGATTCCCATTTCGCCGTCTTCAAAGCCAGGGTACATAAGATTAAATCCGCCAAGGCAATAAATTAAAAGTCCTACGGTGATTACAAAAAAGTTTTTAAATAATATGTTGATGGTATTTTTTTGACGAGTAAGACCTATCTCTAAAAAAGAGAAGCCTAGGTGCATAAAGAATACCAATGCTGTACAGATCATCATCCATACGTTGTTTACTGTTAAAATAGTAGTTTCCATGTTTTAGTTTAATTGATTTAGTTTAATGATCCGTTTCCTTTTTCACCAGTTCTAATTCTGAAGGCTTCTTCAACGGGTAAGATAAATATTTTACCATCACCAACCTTGTCGGTAGCTGCGGTTGCAATAATTGCGTTAACTGTTTTGTCTACAAACTCATCGGATACTACAATGGATAAATACCTTCTTTGGATTTCTGAAGTGCTGTAGGATATTCCACGGTAAACGTGGCCTTCTTTTTCGTTTCCCACACCAGTAACATCCCAATAACTAAAGAAATTGACTTCTACGTTGTGTAGCGCCTTTTTTACATCATCGAATTTGGATTTTCTGATGATGGCTTCAACTTTTTTCATACTATAAGTTTTTGTTAATGATAATTGTTTGATAAAGTCTTTCCAAAATAAATAATTTGACCAATACTCAGGTTCAAATTGATTTAATTTTGATTTAATTAAAATGTATTCATTTTAGGGTGTATAAAATTAAATTCTTTCTAATAATTTAAATAATTTCTTAGAGGATTGATAATT
>CAJWGK010000058.1 GCA_913030895.1 uncultured Flavobacteriaceae bacterium
AAAAAAACTCTTTCATTTTTGGCGCCTCATTTGAGGCTTTAAAACAGCATTAATTTTATAAAAAAGTATATTTTTACAAGACAAACGTTAATAAAATGTATTACTCAAAATCCCCAATTTATTTTTTATTTTTCTTTATTTCAATAGCAAATTTGCTGGCACAAAAACCCATAAATGTCATTTTTTTTATAGGTGATGGCACTGGTTTACCTCAGATTAGTGCTGGAAATTATGTAAACGACAATCATACTGCATTTGAAGACTTTCAATACATTGGTTTGTCAAAAACTCACTCTTATGACAATTTAGTTACTGACTCAGCAGCCAGCGGCACTGCCATGTCAAGTGGAATGAAAACGCATAATAGGGTGATCGGTTTAGATGAAAATAAAAATCCTATCCCCAATATTTTAGAATTATGTCAGTCAAATGGATATAAAACAGCTTTGATAGCTACTTCAACAATTTTACATGCAACTCCTGCGTCCTTCTTTGCCAAAGTATCCTCTCGTTATAAATATGAAGAAATTGCATTTCAACTAACGAAAAGTGAAGTAGACTATTTTATGGGTGGTGGTAAAAAATATTTTACTTCTAGAAAAGATAATAGAAATCTCTTATTAGAAGACAACACGAGAACATATGTCTCTAGCATTGGAGAGTTTGAAAAAAGCTCAGCTGAAAAGATAGGCTATTTTACAGCCAATGACGACCCTAAAACAATTTTGGAAGGCAGAAATCCATCGCTATCTAAAATGCTACTGGCGACTTTAGAAAAAGTAGCCCTACAAGACTCTCCTTTCTTCATAATGGTGGAGGGGTCACAAATTGATTGGGGCGGACATGATAATGATATAGATTATGTTCTTTCTGAATTTAAAGATTTTAATGAATCCATTCAGGCTGCTTTAGATTTTGCGAAAAAAAATAAAAATACTTTGATTGTTGTCACTGGTGACCATGAAACAGGAGGACTTGCCATATCAGGTGGGGAAATGGAAAACAATAAAATAAAAACCGTTTTTTCTACCACTGGACACACAGCCATAATGATTCCTGTGTTTAGTTATGGTCCTCATTCAGAAGAGTTCAAAGGAATCTACGATAACACACAAATCTTTCACAAATTCAAAAAAAGTTTAGCTTTTGATTAGCGAGTTCTTAGCTGACCTATAATATTTTGTTGAAAAGAAGTGTCATTTTCTAATATTTCAAAGAAAGATTGTGTGAATTTCACAATGTGTTCAAATTCTTTTGGAGAATCAAATTCAGTTTCATAACAACTTATGATATCAAAAAAATCTGGTGCTAATTTTAAATAATGTTGCCTCACTTTTTCAATTATTGATACTTCACGCTGATAGCCTCTATAAACACGTTCTTCAACTGAATTCAGACCTAAAGAGGTGTTTGCTACAGCATAACTAGGGTTTACCCAACCTGTCATATCAAAATCATAAGGTATTGGAATAACTGATTCCCCAACTTGAACCAATTTCCCGTTGTGTTGATAGGCCATAGAAAAATCAGTATTTCCTAAAAAATACTGAAACATGGCGTCCTTAATTGCTCCTTCAGCATCTAGAGATTTAGGATGAATATATTTTTTATACACTTTAGCTTGTGTTCTCTTTGCAATCCGACTGTCATCTTCAATTAAGAATCCACGCAGCATAAACTTTTTGGCCAATTTTTCTGAACTATCTGTATAATTTAATTTTAACGCTCTTGTTCTAAAATGATAGGGAGAAACTAATTCAAATAACTTATAAGCAATGAATTCTTTTAAAATATTATCATTCATTTCATCTTCAATCAGACAAGGAAACACAATTTTTGTTTTTTTATAATGCTCAAAAAGGGTCTCCTTTCGCGCTTTCTTTTTTATTTCCATCCGTATAGGTGGAAAAAAACAGGTTGAACGTCTAAAGTTGCCTCTAGCCCTTAGACTCACATTTATCGTATCCCATTTTTTTTGATCCAATACAAATAATGGAATATCCACATATGTTGAATCATTAGTGTTAATTTTGACTTCTTTAGATGAAAATGTGAGCTTCAGTTCTAAGGGTTCTATTTCATAAAACAAACGATCTGGTGTAGGATAGCTCTGACCATTAGAAAAAGACGATATAAAGAAAAATAAAATTAAAGCTAATGTTGTTCTTTTCAATTTCTTTAGTTTTGTTAAATATATTGAATAAGTTATTATTATGTCAAGATATCTATCGATTATCAATTTTCGAACTTTCATTACTCTTTTTATATCTATTCTGGTCCCTTTCACAGCCTACAAATTTAATGTAGTTTATAATATTGATTTGACTCTAATCAGTATTGCCATAATTTTTCCATTGGTTTTTACTATTCGTGGTGCCTTTAGAAGAAGGGAAAAAGCATTGCAGTTTTTAAGCTCATTTCGATCTTCTTTAAAAACATTATCCAATCTTTTCAAAATGAGTCTAGTAGAACAGAAAGAAATCGATAAAGAAGGAAAGACTATAATTTCAGATTTAGAAAATGAACTATTTGACTACTTACGATCAGAAAATCCAGATTCGAAAAATTTAGATGAAAAAATCCAAGCGATCTATGATTTTGCTTCTTTTAATGCTGAACACATTAGGAAATCTGCTCGACCACGTGTTGTTAGATTCATCAATGATGTTTCTGAAAGCATTGACAATTTGATTGGTGTACACAACCATAGAACCCCTATAAGTCTAAAAGCTTATTGCTTGATATTCATATATATCTTTCCATTAATTTATACTCCCTCAATCATCAATAAAATAGGGTTGGACAATCCTGCTTGGCTTTCATACTTTATTGTAATTTTGAGTGAATTCATCTTAGTTTCTCTTTATAATATTCAAGACCATTTGGAATACCCTTTTGATGATAATGGTCTTGATGATATTAAACTTGATCTCTTTACCCAAGCAAGGGGTAATTAAATTTTCATATAAGTCCTCCCATTTGCCGTTAATTTTTAAGAGGTTAATTTTCTGTATTGATAGCGACCGAAGTGGAAAAAGTTGTTCTCCTGAACTAGAAAATTAGAATAGAGAAATTGTGAGTATAGTAGCCTAAACCTATGCTTGTTGATGGTAACTATTTTGCTCTGTCTTGACACCTTCAGCAAATGCAGCAATTTACGAGGTGTGTGTCTGACTTAGATTTCAACTGATGCACCTCCTATCTCAAGCTTTTAACATTCTTTCTTGACTATTAATAGTTTTATACGTCTTTGAGACTAACTGTCTTTGCTTTGCCTCTGCCAACGGGTCAAAAATAGCGTTGTTTAAAGGGTCATTACTCTCACTTATAAGATGTGTATTTCAACAAAAATAAGAGGTTCAATTAGCTTATTAATTGCCAAGTATCCTCACAACCCCTCTAAAACACCTCAACCAAGTGCATAAATCCTACCTTTGTTGAAGAAATGTTCTAAAAACAACAGTCTTGAAAAGCAAAAACCCCAATAGATATTGAGGTTTAAGAGTCATCTCAAGTGCGGGTGAAGGGACTCGAACCCCCACGCCGTGAAGCACTAGATCCTAAATCTAGCGTGTCTACCAATTTCACCACACCCGCTCTAAAAAAGAGCTCAAATATAAACAAGTTTTCTTAAAATAATTTAGGCCAAAAGGAAAAAGGAGGAATGTTTCGTACTTTTATTGACTTGAATAAAAAGGCATGAAAAAACTTATTAATGATCGAAGCACAGTATTTATCGATCAGCTTTTCAATTTACTGAAAATTCCTTCCATTAGCGCAGATCCACATTACAAAAATGAAGTGAAAAAAACTGCAAACTGGATCAAAAATGCCCTGATCGATATTGGGTGTTCAACAGCTAAGATATATGAAACACCTGGTCACCCTGTAGTATATGGTGAAATCAACGTTTCTAAAAACGCACCGACAGTTTTGGTTTATGGTCATTATGATGTTCAACCACCAGACCCCATAGACTTGTGGGAAAACCCTCCCTTTGAACCCATCATCAAAAAAACAGCCCTCCATCCCAACGGTGCTATTTTTGCGAGAGGAGCTTGTGATGATAAAGGACAAATGTTTATGCACCTCAAAGCAGTTGAGCTTCTGAACTCCAGTAATCAACTACAAAATAATATAAAATTCGTAATTGAAGGGGAAGAAGAAGTCGGCAGTGATCATTTGGAAACATTCCTCAAGGATCATAAAGCCATGCTCCAATCAGATGTTATCATCATTTCCGATACAGGCATAAACAGCATTGAGAATCCAGCCATCACAACCGGTCTCCGAGGACTAAGCTATATGGAAGTTACCCTGACAGGCCCTAACAGAGATTTGCACTCGGGACTCTATGGCGGGACAGTAGCCAATCCCATAAATATATTGTGTGATATGATCGCAAAGCTTCACGACAACAACAGAAAGGTAAATATTCCTGGCTTTTATGATGACTTGGAAGAAATTTCTGATCAGGAGCGACATCAAATGAATGAAAATGGAATTGATGAAAAGCGTTTTAAAGAGGCTATTGGAATTGATGCATTGATGGGAGAAGAAGGATATACTACACTCGATCGCAGATCCATTCGACCCACTTTGGATGTCAACGGAATTTGGGGAGGCTATACCGGGGCGGGAGCAAAAACAGTAATTCCCAGCCAAGCTCATGCCAAAATTTCAATGCGATTGGTCCCTCATCAAGATTGGACAAAAATTAGTCAACTTTTTGAAAAGCATTTTAAATCAATCGCGCCAGAAGGAGTAAGTGTTGAAGTGACCACCCATCATGGCGGGGCCCCCTATGTTACCCCCACTGACTCATTGGCTTACAAAGCCGCAGAAAAAGCTTACCATGAGGTGTTTGGGGTTGTTCCTCATGCCAAAAGAGACGGAGGGAGTATACCTATTGTCCCCATGTTTGAAGACGTCTTGGAGACCAAAACACTACTAATGGGATTTGGATATGATAGTGACGCTATCCACGCACCAAATGAACATTACGGAGTTGATAATTTTTTGCTTGGGATAGAAACAATTGCGCATTTCCACAGGCATTTTTCAAAATTGAGCGCGCAAGAGTGATCATGCTAATTTTTTAATAAAAATAGATCAGAAGCAATACCATCTGTTAAAAACCTGGCTTTTTTTGATACTTTAAGTACATCCCCATTCCAATAAAGACGCTGGTCGATAATGTGTTTCTCTGCTTGTTTTTCTAAATAGGAGGAATAGTGAATTCCAAAAGACTGGTTGATCCTGTCGATAGAAACTCCTGCTGAAGTTCTCAAACTCGTCATGATATACTCATTAAAAGCTTCATTTTCTCTGAGCGTCTCATGTTCGGAAGGAAGCCTTTCCTCTCGTATTGATTTTATATATTTAATGTTGTTAGAAACGTTCCAACTTCGTTTTCTTTTTCCATCAAAACTGTGCGCAGCAGGACCTATTCCCATATATGGTTTTCCATTCCAATAGTTAGAATTATTCACCGAATAGTACCCCTCCTTTGCAAAATTTGAAAATTCATAGTTTTCGTATCCCAATTGCTCTAAAAGATGCACCATCGAATCATATTGAGATTTTACAGTATCATCATCCAACATAATAACTTCCTCGTTTTTTACCCGATGTGCCAAAACTGTTTTTGGCTCTACAGTGAGTGCATAGCACGATAGGTGGGGTGGATCATAGGTCAGCAACTGTTCTAAGTTCTGCTGCCAGGAAGAAAGGTCCGAACTGGGAATACCATAGATCATATCGACTGAAAAATTATCAAAGTATTCTGCTGTCCATTCAAGGGCACGATTCCCCTGCCCTGCGTCGTGAACCCTATTCATCATCCTTAACTCAAGGTCTGAAAATGATTGCAGGCCCATGCTAATTCGATTAACCCCAATGGACCTGAGCTGCTTGAGATAAAGCTCGGAGACGTCATCGGGATTGACTTCAACAGTTACTTCCATTTCATTATTAATCGGTGTAAATTTCTCTATAAAATGTAGTAGCCGCTCAATAGATTCTGGATTTAGCAGAGAGGGGGAACCTCCCCCAAAATAAACGCTCTCCAATGCAGTGGGAATTTCATTTTTTCTCAACATAATTTCACCTTCAAATGCCTCCAAAACATCGTCTTGATGGTTTAACTGGGTTGAAAAATGGAAATTACAATAATGACAGGCTTGTCGGCAAAATGGATAATGAAAATAAACTGCTGCCATTAACCCGACTTTATTTTGTTGGGATTTTGATTCACAAATGCCTGCCAACCCGTATAGGTAGTGTTTTTTTCAGCTCTCCCTTGATTAAAAAAGTGACACACAGCAGCTGCCAATCCATCGGTAGCGTCTAAATTTTTAGGCAACTCTTTGATATTTAACAGGTTTTGTAACATTTTGGCAACTTGTTCTTTTGTTGCATTTCCGTTTCCCGTAATCGCCATTTTAATTTTTTTGGGGGAGTACTCCGTAATGGGAACCTCCCGATACAATCCTGCTGCCATTGCAACCCCTTGCGCCCTGCCCAATTTCAGCATTGACTGGACATTCTTCCCGAAAAAAGGAGCTTCAATAGCAATCTGATCGGGGTGATATTCCTCTATCAAGCTCAATGTGCGTGCAAAAATCTGTTGTAGCTTAAGATAGTGGTTATCGTACTTTTTTAGTTGAAGCTCGTGCATTTGAATCAGCTTCATCTTTCCTTTTTCAATATTGATCAATCCAAAACCCATAATCGTAGTTCCAGGATCAATACCCAATATAATTTGGTCTTCGGATATCATTCAACAGGTTGCGCTCTGATCAAAACAGGAAGTGAGAATTGTGCATCTACATAAACCCCTACATTTGTTTTGGTCGCAGGAAGTGCATTGGGAAGGCTTGCTACTGCATCACTTAAAATGGACTCTAAATTTGGTAAAACTTCTATTAGCTGATTGGAGAGGTCTGCCTCTACCAAACTGAAAATCCCTTCTTTATCTACTTTTAATTTTAATTCGATGGACTCTTCTATGGGAGCACTTGCAACCATACTTGCATCGGCTATATACATCAATACTAGGTCTGATATTAGACTTTGAAAACAAGCCATCTGTTCTTTTTTCTCAAGAGACTCACAGTCAGAATAACTCGGTGGCTGATCATTTGACGACCAAGAAGATGCTTTTTTGATGTCTTTACTCGAGACAGTAGTTGATTCAAATAGATCACAAGAGGTTAAACTAAACAAGAAAGTAAATAACAATAATACAGTACGTATTTTTCGCATTTTCGTAGAGTCATTAGTGAATATTAAAATTACAAACTTTTGGGTTAATTTTGGGTAAATCGTTTTATTTTTAAAGATAATTAAAGTAAACCCTCAAGTTTTCTTATGGATATCTTCTTGATTTTAATCGGTTTTACCCTTGTATTGTTGGGCCTTGTTGGAAGTTTTGTCCCGATCATCCCAGGACCTATAAGTGCTTGGTTGGGTCTGTTGGTTTTATATCAAACTTCATTTTTGGCCTTGGATTTTTATTTTTTAGGCACTACCCTGATAATCGCCTTGGGTGTTTTTCTTCTGGATTATTTTATACCTATGATTGGTGCTAAAAAGTTTGGAGGCACCAAAGCGGGCGCCACAGGTGCAACCCTAGGATTACTGATTGGCGTTCTCTTTATGGGACCGATAGGGATTTTTGCAGGACCCTTTATTGGAGCCCTGTTTGGAGAATTAATTCGAGATTTTTCTGACAAAAAAACTGCCCTAAAAGCGGCTATGGGTTCTCTAATCGGCTTTCTGACTGGGGTTTTTTTGAAATTTTCAGTGACCCTTGTTTACGCCATTTATTTTGTTAAAATTTTATGGAATCACCGGTCAATTATTTAAAAAATGAGTGTCCCCACAACTGTAAAAAATTCAATCAAACCACAACACTATATTTATTTAATGAAATTTTAATGTTGGTTGAAGACTACAACAAATTCGCAATCTTCTATTCTTTAAGTTATGGGGGTCACATCATATAATTACTTTTCTTTTTTTTGTTGAATAATTTTCTAATTTTAAATGAAACTCTAGTAAAATGTCATAAAGATTCCACAATAGGTGTTTAGAATATTGATCACTTTGTTTTAATTTTTCCAAACGATCATGTACAAATTGTAAAGCAACCGACTTGATATCCTCGGAGCAAAATTCCTTCCGGTCTATGTAATTTTTCTTAAAAGCAGTATTTACAGCAGTGTAATGATTTGAAACGCCCAATTTCATAAAAAGATCCTCGCACAAGACCGCATAGGCTTCGTCATTCAAATCAAGAAGTTTTCTAATGTCCTCGCAGCCCAAACCCAATGCTATGGATTTAAGCAGGGTATTTTCCTTAGGAGTAAATGCAACTGGAGGTGCTGGTATATTTTAAACTTTCATAATAAGTATAGTTAAAAGTCCTTTCGCATTTGAAAAGATCATTTACTTAGTTCGAAGTGAAATTATTTAATTTTTTAGGGCGATTTATATCATTTATATGTTGGTGTCATATTTGGAAGGTTTAACGATTAATTTGGCTTGATTATTGAAACAAACGGAGAGAAAAAAAATAAAAAAAATGTGAGATTACTCCTACAAAATCTATCCTTGCGATTTAGAAAACCGACCAACCATATTTTTTTTTAAATTTACATTTCATTTATGGAATTGTTTCTCATCACATTCGTCTTATTGGCCTTAGCATTTGCGGGTATTGCCATAAAAATATGGGCAAAAAAAGATGGTGAATTTTCTGGAACCTGCGCCAGTCAAAGTCCTTTTCTCAATAAAGAAAACGAAGTTTGTAGTTACTGTGGTAAAATACCCACAGAACAGAATTGCAAAGCTCCAGACCCTCAGCACAATTAATTTTTGCTTCACAACTTCATGAAGAATGTCAAGCTTAAAATCAAAGAAGCTCAAAGAAAAGATCAAAAAGCTTTTAACGAACTATTTGATAATCACTGGAGTTATCTCTACAGCTTTCAATTGAAGAAGACGAGCAACGCTGAGCTGGCAGAGGAAATCTCAATCATAACATTTGCTCGGGCTTTTGACCGTATTGCCACTTTTGACGATCAATATGAGTTTAAAACTTGGCTGGTAACCATCTCAAAGAATATCTACAATGATTTAGTTCGAAAACAAAAAAACAAAATCAACCTAAAAACATTATCCTATCCCGAGGATTTACAAGAATTCTCAACAGAAGATCAGCCTTCTCCCGAGGAAATCATGATCACCAACGAGAACTTAGATGCCCTTTTCGAAAAGATAAAATCTCTTAAAAAAGACTATCGAAAAATTCTTCAACTTCGGTTTTTTGAGGGGTTATCTTATAAAGAAATAAGCATAAAGATGGATCAACCCATTAACACGGTCAAAGTAAAGCTACTTAGGGCAAAAAATTTATTGAATCAAAAAATCATCAATGATCCTGAGTAAATTAAAAAAATTAGGCCCAGGATTGCTGTTTGCTGGAGCGGCCATTGGGGTTTCACACTTGGTTCAATCCACACGTGCTGGTGCAGATTATGGTTGGGGATTGCTCTGGGCGTTGGTCCTTGTCAATTTATTTAAATATCCTTTCTTTAGGTTTGGCCCGCGATATGCCTTAGCAACTGGAGAAAGCTTATTGGACGGATACCACAAGCTGGGGAAAAGTTATTTGTGGATCTATTTTTTTCTGAATATCGCTACCATGTTTACCATCCAAACTGCGGTCACTATTGTCACTGCTGGATTGGCTGCCAACCTTTTTGACACAGGTGCCAACATGATTTTTTGGAGTATTGGTATCACCAGCATTTGCTTTATAATATTGTTGATTGGCAAATACAAACTTTTGGATAAAGTCATTAAAATCATAATCATAACCCTTACAATAAGCACACTATTGGCGGTTTCCATGGCTTTTCTAAACTCAGAAAAAAATATTGATCTATCACAAGTTTTTCCTCAAGGTAGTGGATTGCTGTTTGTCATTGCCTTTATGGGTTGGATGCCCGCTCCAATGGATATCTCGATATGGCACTCCTTATGGGTATTAGAAAAAAAAGAAAGTTTAAAAAACAAACTTTCTCTAAAAGAAGGCCTTTTCGATTTTGATGTGGGCTATATCACCACCGTTATTTTAGGGGTCTGTTTTGTGGGACTCGGCGCATTGGTCATGTACGGATCTGGGGTTACTTTTTCAAATAAGGGTAACATTTTTGCAGGACAGCTCATTGATTTATACACTTCCAACTTGGGGGAATCTGCCTATGTGATCATTGCCATCGCTGCACTGACCACCATGTTCAGCACAACCATTACAACTTTGGATGCCTCCCCCAGGGCCATGTCCAAAAGTGTTCAATTGCTTCTCAATAAAAAAAATAAAGATTATTACCTCCTTTGGATTTCAATTCTCGCAATCGGAACCTGTTTAATTTTCCTCTTTTTACTCTCCGAAATGGGACTTCTAGTTCAGATCGCCACCGTTTTGTCATTTATTACTGCTCCTTTTTATGCGATTCTAAACTATAGATTGATCACCAGCAAACACACACCAAAAGAATCACAACCCTCGCAAAAGATGAAAATACTGAGTATACTGGGGATTATTTTCTTGCTAGGATTCACACTGGTTTACCTTTTGAGTCTCTAAATTTACTTTGTATCTTTGTAAAAAAATTGTTTTGGAAATAGCAGAGAGAGAAAATAAAGGCGTAGGTAAACCAAAATGGATTCGGGTAAAACTCCCCACCGGAAAAAAATATACGGAGCTCAGAGGACTTGTAGAGCAGTACAAGCTCAACACCATCTGTACCTCGGGAAGTTGCCCAAATATGGGAGAGTGCTGGGCTGAAGGCACCGCAACTTTCATGATACTTGGAAATATATGTACCCGCTCTTGTGGATTTTGTGGGGTGAAAACAGGAAGGCCTGAAAATGTTGATTGGGAAGAACCAGAAAAAGTGGCTCAATCCATCAAAATAATGAAAATAAAACACGCTGTTTTAACCTCTGTGGATCGCGATGACCTCAAGGATATGGGATCTATTATTTGGAATGAGACCATTAAAGCCGTGCGAAGATTAAACCCCCATACTACTCTAGAAACTTTGATTCCCGATTTTCAAGGAAACAAAACCAACATAGACCGCATCATCGAAGCCGCTCCAGAAGTAGTTTCTCACAACTT
>CAJWGK010000059.1 GCA_913030895.1 uncultured Flavobacteriaceae bacterium
AGTTGGCCTACTAGGGCTCGAACCTAGACTCTTCTGAACCAAAATCAGACGTGTTGCCAGTTACACCATAGGCCAGTATTAATATTTTGCAAATTTATATTAAACTTTTTTGTTGCCAAATAAATCCATTTAAAATCTCCCAAACAATTCTTAACTAATTACGGTCATTTTTTTTATAATTCATACATTCGTGACTGAAAATCAAACACGCCCGTGAACACTTTTAAACTTTGGAATCGTTCTTTTGGCTGGGGGCTATTTGTTGTAGCCCTGTTTACTTATGGTTTGACTGTTGAGCCCACTGCCAGCTTTTGGGATGCGGGAGAGTACATTGCAACCTCGGCAAAGCTTCAAGTCGGTCATCCGCCAGGCGCTCCCCTTTTTCAAATGATGGGTGCTTTTTTTGCCATGTTTGCTACCTCCCCTGAAAAAGTGGCCTTGATGGTAAACTTTATGTCTGTTTTCTCTAGTGCATTTACCATACTTTTTTTGTTTTGGACATTGACTTTATTACTCAAAAAGCTACCCGTATTTAGCCAATTACAAACCGTCAATCAACGAATTACTTTTTTTGGAAGCGCTGTAACTGGTGCATTGGCCTTTTGTTTTTCTGATAGTTTTTGGTTTAATGCAGTCGAAGCTGAGGTCTACGCCATGGCTACTTTTATATTATCATTAATATTTTGGCTCGCCTTACGGTGGGAGCAAGACATGTTTAGCCCAAGAGGTGACCGATGGTTGTTATTAATTGCTTTTATTATTGGTTTGTCCTTTGGAGTTCACTTTATGGGGTTATTGACCATTCCCGCTTTAGGAATGATTTACTTTTTCAAAAATACCAAGACGGTCAATTTAAAAAACTTTTTTATTGCCAATCTTATATCCATAGCCATATTGCTATTCATATTCAAGCTCTTACTTCCAACAACCCTAGCTTTTTTTGGGAAATCTGAAGTATTTTTTGTCAATAAGATGGGTTTGCCGTTTAATTCCGGAACCATTATTGCTGGACTTTGTTTTTTATTGTTCTTTTTTTACAGCTTACGTTTTACAGCGAAAAAAAAATGGGTCAATCTCAACACCATTGTTTTGTGTGTAATTTTTGTATTGGTTGGTTTTTCCTCTTGGTTAATGATTCCAATAAGGGCGAACGCCAATACTGTTATCAATGAGAATTCTCCCACTGATGCTCGTGCCTTACTCGCTTATTACAATCTTGAACAATATCCAGAAACACATCTTTTTTACGGGCCCCTATTCTCTGATATTTATGCAGGACAGGATGAGACTGAGCCCTACGTAGATGATAAGCCTAAATATGAAAGAGACTTTAAAACTGGAAAATATATCATTGTAAATCACTGGGAAAAGGCGAAAATTAATTCCAACAGTAATCATAGGGGAATTTTACCCAGGCTTTGGAGTTCTGAACATGCAGGCAACTATATGAATTTCACTGGACCTTTAGATTTTTCAATTGCACCTGAATATCGTTCAAATGAAATGCTTGCCAGTCGTGTAAACGATTTTAGAAATGATATTCGAGAGGGATTGGTTACTGGAGACGACTACCATCAGTTTTTCAGGACACTTTCTCCCTATCTTGAAATTCAAAAACCTAGTTTTTGGAGTTCATTACAATTTTTACTTCAGTACCAAATTGGTTATATGTACTGGCGATATTTCATGTGGAATTTTAGCGGTAGGCAAAATGATATTGCTGGAACTTATGATACTTTAAATGGTAATTGGATCAGCGGAATTAATTTTATAGATAGTCTTCGCCTAGGAAATCAATCTGATATATCTGAGGATGCTAAAAACAACAAAGCCAGAAACACCTACTTTTTGTTACCTTTTATACTGGGGTTAATTGGCTTATATTTTCTATATCAACAAGACCCCAAACGTTTTTGGGTGCTTTTACTTTTCTTCCTATTTACTGGATTAGCTTTAAAAATATACCTCAATGAGCGACCTTTTGAGCCTAGAGAGCGGGACTATGCCCTAGTAGGGTCCTTTTACGTCTTTGCCATTTGGATTGGAATGGGTGTTTTTGCACTGTCACATAAAATAAAAGGGATTGTCAAGTCCAATTTGGTTCCCGCAACCACCGTTGCTTTATGTCTCTTTGTGCCCCTTTTGATGGCTTACCAAAACTGGGATGATCACGATCGATCAGATCGATATACTGCACAGTCTATGGCTAAGTCCTATCTCGAATCTATTCAAAAGGATGCAGGCGCTATGATTTTTACCATTGGAGACAATGACACATTCGCGCTTTGGTATGCACAGGAAATCGAGGGTTATCGAACCGATGTCAGAACTATTAATACAAGTCTGTTGGCTACCGATTGGTATATCGATCAAATGAAGCGGAAGACCTATGAAAGTGAACCGATTCCCTCTCAGATGACACATGATCGTTATGCTTATGGGATCAGAGATTATATTAAACACGAGGCACTATTAGATTCAGTCCGATGGGATATCAAAGACTTTGTAAACTGGGTTGCCAGTGATCATCCAAGAACGAAATATAAAAGCCTACTGCTACAGGCTGGTGAGGATCCCAATCGATTACCAATTGGCACACAAGAAATGATTTTTTATCCCACCAATAAAATACGAGTACCTGTTAACAAAGAAAACGTTTTAAAAAGTGGATTAGTAAAGCCTAAAGATTACGACTTGATCGTTCCTTATATCGACATTGATCTTCCTGAAGGAGGGATGACAAAAAATCAATTGATGATGCTTGATATTTTGGCCAATAACGACTGGGAAAGGCCTATATACTTTACTGGAGGAAGCTATGCCGACTCAGAGTATATCTGGATGAAAGAATACTTACAACTGGAAGGCTTGGTTTATAAGTTAGTGCCAATAAGAACGCCTCAAAACAGCAATAATCCCTATATCATGGGTCGATTAGATTCTGATTTGATGTATGATATTGTTATGCAGTGGAGTTGGGGAAATTCAGAGAGTACATCGATTTATCACGATCCTGAAACTCGAAAAAATAGTATTTCTTTTAGGAGTAATATGGCTCGACTTGCTGAAAAGTTAATTGATGAGGGTAAAAATGAAAAAGCCAAGGCAGTTCTCGATTTGGCTGTTCAGAAAATGCCTTTAGATTACTTTGGATATTACAGCTTGGTCGTTCCAATGATAGATACTTATTATCGTTTGGGTGCTGTCAAATCAGCTCAAGTATTGGCAGACCAAGTAGCAGATAAATATCGAGATGAAATGGAGTATTTCGCCACCTTAAAGCCTAGTGAACAATACCTTTTAGGCGAGGAAATCATAACGCAAGCAGAAAGATATCGCACCCTTATTGAAGCAGTTTTAGTTAACAAAGACAAAGCCTTACTCGCAAAGTCTTTGGATCAATTTATACAAGCCTTAACGCCATTCGTTAATTTGTATGGGGATTATGACTTTTATACAAGTTTATCCATGTTTGTAGAAGGTTATTATCTGGCAGGAGAGGAAGTTAAAGCCCAAACTTTAACTGAGGAAATCGTCCAACAGTATGAAGGGCGCTTTGGGGTGTTAGCCAACTTATCTCAAAGCAATCAACAGTTGGTTTTTGACCGTATCAAGGAGGAAGTTCTTAATTTTCGAGAGTTGGTTAATACGGTAAGAGAATACGATAATGAATTGGCAGACACTTTACAGCTGAGATTTGATCAATCAATGGATCAATTCAAACTTGATGAACAACCCAACTAATCTATGTGATCTTGCATCAAGCTGATTAATGTATTGGCGTCCTGTTCACCACTTTGTCTCCAGACCATTTCTCCGAGTTTATAGATCATTAAGGTAGGGAGAACCCTGACCCTAAGTGCATCGGAGAGCTTGTTATTTTTTTCGGTGTCTATTTTAATCACTTTACCACTATCGCCCATGGCGGCAGCAACATCCTTAAGAACTGGGTGTATGCTGGAAGAAATGTCCTCGTTTTCGTTGTAGAAAACCAAAAGCAAAGGTAACTTGTCATCAATGAGTTCACCAAATTTTGACATTTCTCAATAATTTCAGGAGTTTACAAGAACAAATGTAGTTTATTTTACGATTAAATCAATAAATTCTTCTTTTTCAGGGTAATGACGGTAATTTCAGGCCATATTCCAACACGCCCAGGGTAAGCAAGGTAGCCAAACCCTCTATTGACATTGAGTTTTTGATTTCCACTTTCGTAGATTCCAGCCCATTGTTTATACCGCCATTTAATCGGACTCCATTTTAACCATCCCGGAATTTCAATTCCAAATTGAAAACCATGCGTATGTCCGCTGAGCGTCAAATGAAAAGGATAACTGTGAGGGAGAACCTCGGCCTCCCAGTGAGAGGGGTCATGGCTGAGTAATATTTTAAAATCATTTTTCTCAACTTGAGCGACTGACTTATTTAAGTCTCCAGCTTTTTTAAAGCGACCAGCGCCCCAGTTTTCAACCCCCACAAGAGTAATTTTTTGACCATCTTTTTCAACTTTTCTGCTTTCATTAAGCAGTAAGTCAAAGCCCATGTCCTGATGAATTTTAAATAAATCTTGTAAGTTTTTTTCTTTTGCTGCTGGACTTTCCCACTCGCTATAATCTCCATAATCGTGGTTCCCTAAAATGGAGAATTTTCCGAAAGGTGCTTCTATTTTTGAGAATACTTTAACCCACGGGTCTGCCTCGGATGCTACTGAATTAACCATATCACCTGTAAAAAGGATAATATCTCCTTTTTGCTCATTGATTAAATCTACCCCATAAGCAACCTTTTCAAAATTGTCAAAACTGCCACAGTGCAAGTCGGAGATTTGAGTGATTTTAAATCCGTCAAAATGTTCTGGAAGGTCTTCGTATTCCAATGTGTAATTAAGGACTTTGTAATTATACCTTCCTCGATACATTCCGTAAAGCAGTGAGGCAAAAGGAATGACTCCTAAACCAACAGCCAATTGGGAGATAAATTTTCTACGTCCCGATAGGTTAAACCCTTTTTCGTTTGAAAAAAAACTAATTGTCGCACGGAGTAACCTGATGATGTCTTCGGTAAAAAGAAAGGAAAACATGATTAGTTGCAGTGAAGCCAATGCTACAAAGAAGCCAATTGCATAGGCGATTGCGTGAGTCCAGCCATCGGTCCGGTTAAAGCCAAAAAACTGCCAAAAAAAGTTACCTAAAGTCAATATCACAACTAAACTGTAGATTCCCAGCAACAATTTATTGTTAATAGCGGTTTTTACAGCTTGAAAGGCATACCATTGAACGACGAGAATTACCACAATAAAAGGGAGCCAGCGTAAAAACATAATCGAGGTTAAAGGTATAAAGTGTACAGGAATAAACGCTAAAAAATCATTTAAACCCTATTTTTTCAGCCAGCAACATCGCCTTGCTATCAGTGAGACTCGCCACATAGCAAGTAGCATTGAGAAGGGTTTCATATAGGTTATCTGCTGGGAGCAATTCGTGTTCTGGGATTAATTCTATCAACAATTCATCATAAGTGTTGGTGCTTTTATTAAATGCATTGGCAGCAGCTGTCACAAAGGCTTCTAATAAAGAGGAGATTACTTTATAACCCAAAATTTCTTTTTGAACCACCTCTTCTGAGCGGTATATTTTATCCACACTTAAATTAATGATGTCAGTGATTTGCGCTTTGTATTGGCTTCTTTCCATCAAGGCATCGGTAAAAGTACCCTCACTAATTTGAGTTTCATTTTCAGAAAAAATCGACACCGCATCCTTAATCAAACTATTGATTGCCATAGCTCTTAAATAACTTAAACGCTGCTTACGATTTTGGAGGTTTGAATATTTTAGGGTATCAATGTCTTGTTTAACTAAATTGATTAGGTATTCTAAAGCATATTCTTCCTCAATCCACCCCAAGTGAATCCCATCTTCAAAATCAATAATGGTATAGCAAATGTCGTCGGCAGCCTCAACCAAATAGGCAAGAGGGTGCCTGTTTACAAATTTCTTATTGGTTAGATTAAGGTCAGTGGTTAGTTCATTAAAAAAAGACTCTTGTGCTTGGAAATAACCAAACTTTTTATGTGCTACATGGGTAGTTGGTCGATGTGGAAGGCTGGCTTTAGGATATTTTATAAAAGCGCCTAGCGTGGCATAACTCAGCCTTAGCCCACCTGGAGTCCCCGGATTGCTTTGAGACAAGATTTTAAAGCCATTGGCATTACCTTCAAATTGGCAAAGGTCTTGGTATTGTTTTTCTGTTAACTGATTTTTAAAACGGCTGCCATTTCCATGCGAAAAGTAGTGACCGATTGCTTTTTCTCCACTGTGACCAAAAGGAGGGTTCCCAATGTCATGTGCTAAGGAGGCCGCCGCTACAATCGCTCCAAAGTCATTGATTTGGTATCCCAGATCATTTTTTAAATGAGGATACTTTTGTAGGATGTTTTTTCCAGCCATCCTTCCCAAACTTCTCCCTACCACAGAAACCTCGAGACTATGGGTAAGTCGAGTGTGAACAAAATCTGTTTTTGAAAAGGGAATGACCTGTGTTTTATCTTGTAAACTTCTGAAGGCACTGGAAAAAACGATTCGATCATAATCAACTTCAAACCCGAGTCTGGTGTCATCTTGATCCATTCGTTGTCTATCTTTTGTGTCTCCAAAACGCTTCAGTTTAAGTAGTGTTTCCCAATTCATTGTTTTGTATGTTAACAAATTATTAAAAAATAAAATTTTAGTTAACCTAATATTAAATTTCTAGCCACGTGTATTAACCTTAAACTAAGCAAGTGTAATGTCGCCAAAGATATATTTGTTCATATTTAAAATTCAAAATTAACTTAAATCATGAAAAAACTTATTTATTTACCTTTTTTATCATTTCTTTTTGCAGGGATCATTTCCTGTGAAACAGATACTGAATTGGTTGAGATTCCTGACGCCACAATTCAAAGAATTGCGGATGCTGCTGCCTCTGCTGTTTCTACACCTTCTGCAAACGAAATTGCTGCTGCAGTTGAAGCTGCACTTCTAGACGAATTCGAAGAAGAAGAAGAAGAAGCTCCAGCTGAAATCCATCATTCTGGTTTTATCACATCAGACCAGACTTGGAGTAATACTTCTATTCATGTATTGGATAATAAGGTTATTGTAACTGATGGTAATACTTTGACAATTGAAGCAGGAACTGTTATAAAAGCTGCTAATAATCCACAGCCAAATACAGTAGCTCTTATAGTTGCCAGAGGTGCTGATATATATGCATTGGGTTCTGCTACTCATCCGATCATTATGACTTCTTATGATGACGATGTCAAAGTAGATGGTACTTATGCTTCAGGTCCTAACCTAACAGCTTCTGACAATGGTCTATGGGGTGGTTTGGTTGTTTTAGGTAAAGCTTACATCTCCCCTGATTCTAATGCTCAAGTTGCTATAGCTGAGGGTATTGAAGCCTCAAATGCTTGGGCTGAATTTGGAGGTACTGATGATGCTGACAACTCTGGTGTAATCGAATATGTATCAATCAAGCACGCTGGTGCTGCTTTGACGTCTGACAACGAACTTAATCAGCTTACGCTTTGTGGAGTTGGTAATGGCACAACAATTCAAAATGTTGAAGTATATGCTGGTTCTGATGACGGAATGGAGTTCTTTGGAGGAACAGTGGGTGTAACAAACTTCCTTGCTTATCACGTATCTGATGATTCTGTTGACACTGACTTTGCTTTTTCTGGATCTGTTGACAATGCAGTAATTATTCAGCACCCCACGCTTTCAAGTGACCACGCCATGGAATTAAGTGGAAGACTAGGGACGTACGAAGCTGCCAACGCTTACACATTCAGCGACTTTACAATAGTAGCAGGTGGTACTACTGATAATGTATTTAAATTCAAAGACAACTTAAAAGCTACTTTTAGTGGGTTTTGGGTTAAAGGCTTAAATGCTGATAATCAATCAAAGATTAAAGTTGAACTTGCAGACTGGACTGAAGATGCTGATGGTGACGTAACTGCATCTGATATGTATATTTCTCCTGGAACTTCTACTGGAGTAGATGAAGCTTATATTTTAGGTGACCTTGATGAAACAACTGCGGTAAAAGCCTCTGAGCTTACAGGTTCATTTACTATCCTAGCTGACGACACAAAACCTGCAAATGGTGGTGCTGACACTTCTGTATTTGGTTGGACTTTTGCAGCCTCTCAAAATGCACTTACCGATAACGGTATATAATCAA
Organism: uncultured Flavobacteriaceae bacterium; assembly: GCA_913030895.1. GTDB lineage: Bacteria > Bacteroidota > Bacteroidia > Flavobacteriales > Flavobacteriaceae > UBA8316. The sequence continues at coordinate 8,236 of CAJWGK010000059.1, forward strand.
GTAAACTTTTGTATTGTAAAAATGCTCACATATATTTGTGGGCATTTTTTTTAAAACTGAACTATGAAAAAACTTTTATTATCCCTCATTTTAATATTCCCATTAACCTTATCTTTTTCTCAGTCGGGAAGAATTACTGGTAAAGTATACGATAAGGAATTTCAGGAGCCATTACCTTTTGCTAACATAGTTGTTGGAGACATGGATGGAACAGTAACAGATTTTGATGGGGTGTACAGTGTTGAGTTAGATGCCGGGGTTTATTCGATTCGTTTTTCATTTGTTGGTTTTAATACTATAACCGTTGAAAATATTGAACTTGGTCAGGGTGAAGTGAAAGAAATTGACATCTACCTTGAATCAGCTGCACAAGAGTTTGAAGAGGTAGTAGTCACTGCCCAGACACTAAGAAATAATGAACAGAGTGTTCTTCAAGTCCAAAAGAAATCAGCAAATTTATTGGACGGTCTTTCCGCTCAAAACATAAAGTCGACTGGTGTGAGTGACCTTGCTAATGCCATAAAAACCGTTCCTGGAGTATCTATCCAAGGAGGTAAATATGTTTATGTTCGTGGACTGGGCGATCGTTATACGAAAACTACCGTTAACGGGGTTGATATTCCGGGACTAGACCCTGATAGAAATACAATTCAGTTGGATATTTTTCCTACCAATATAATTGATCAAATCATCGTCTTAAAATCAGCCAGTGCTGACCAGCCAGCCGATTTCACAGGGGGAATTGTTGATATTGTGACGAAAGACATTCCTTCGAGTAAACAGTTTGGTTTTTCTATTTCCACTAGCTATAACCCTAATATGAATTTAGCTGACGATTTTAGAGTTCAGGAAAAGTCAAATACAGATATTTTCGGCGTTGATCGTGGCTACAGAAATTCTCCTATAAATCGGGGTAGAGTGATTCCAAGCCCCACAGGATCAGAGTCGGGTAGAGTAGAACTATCAAACCTTACCAAAAAATTCGACAACACATTCGCTAGCATGCAAGAATCAAGTGGGATGGATTTGTCGCTGAATGTCAATTATGGAAATCAGTTTGAACTGGGAGCGAATAAACTTGGTTTGATTTCAAGTTTATCTTATACCAATGCCTTTATTCATTATGATAATTTTGAAAGCAATATTTTTCAAAGGGACAATTTAAGAACAAACAATGAACTCAGAAAACGACAGGGTCGTTTAGGATTGAGTTCCGAACATAACGTTCAGTTGAATGGATTGTTTGGTATAAGCTTTAAAACCAAACGCTCAAAATATAAGTTTAATTTTCTAGGAATTCAAAACGGTATATCAAACTCAATCTTGATGGAGGAGGAACGTATTATCGGTGCAGATGCTTTATTTGAACAAACGGGGAATTTTTACACTCAAAAAAGTTTATTGAATAACTTAATAAGCGGTACACATTTCAATTCAGAAGGATCATTAAAAGTTGAGTGGAAGATCTCAAATACTCAAAATCAAAACCATGAAAAAGATTTCAGAACCTCTGCATTTGATATTCAAGACGATATTTACAATCTAGATCTCACTGCGACTGGTCCACCAACAAGATTTTGGAGAATATTGGACGAATCTGGTAATGTAGCTAAGCTTGATTTAACAAAAGATTACACCATTAAAGGCAAAAAAGCCAAATTGAAAGCAGGGTTGTACTTTTCACAAAAAGAAAGAGACTACTACATAGAGAACTATATTTTTGATTATCGCGAAGTTACTGGTCGTATTCCTGGTATATTGAATGGAGACCCTTCTATGTGGTTGGATAAAGCCAATATTATGGATTCAACGACAGGACAGGGAACCTATTTTTATAATGCTAGTAGCAAACTCGATGAGTTTTCAGCAGATCAAACAATCTCAGCAGCATACGTGTCAAATGAGCTTGAAATGATTGAAAACCTCAGAATGATTATAGGATTTAGGTATGAAATTTATAAGCAAAATTATGAAGGGTTTAATAGAAACTCATCAACATTGAATATTGACCCTTACCAAGAAGAGGTAATAGATGAAAGTAAAATTTATCCCTCGATGAATTTAATTTACAAACTTAGTAATGAAGCTAATTTGAGATTTGGCTATTCGGAAACTGTTGCAAGACCTTCTTTTAAAGAATTATCAAATGCTTCTATCTATGATCCATTAACGACCACTTTTTTCTTCGGTAATTTGGATTTACAACCCTCATACATCAACAACTTTGATTTGAGGTACGAAAAGTTTTATACTAATGGTGATATGCTTGCCTTTAGTGGTTTTTATAAAAAAGTAAAAGACCCCATCGAGGTGGTTTTATACAGTGAAATTGTAGATGACACTTTTCAGGCAAAAAACCTATCAGACGCAGACGTTTACGGAATAGAGTTTGAGATTAGAAAAACAATTTTAGAAAATCTAAAATTCAGAACTAACGCTTCCTACATTTATTCAAATGAAAAAATGGCAGATAGTGAGTATCAAGGAAGACTTAACAATGCTAGAGACGGCGAAACAATAGAGGATTCTCGTCCACTCCAAGGACAGTCGCCTTATCTTATAAACTCTTCATTAGAATATTTTACCGAAAAACTTAAAGCTAATTTAAACTTCAATGTTCAAGGAAAAGCACTAGAAATTGTCGGGAATGGTTCTATTCCAGATGTCTATACTATGCCATTTAATAGTCTTAACCTAAATATTATAAGATACGGTGGTGAGAAAAAAAATATTGAGTTTAGGTTTAGAGTAAATAATATACTAAACGATACAAGGAGAAGTGAATTCATTGCTTCTGGAGCAAAAGAAGAATATTATTTTAGAAAATTGGATATAGGAAGAAGATTCACTTTAGGAGTAGGATTCAAATTTTAATTCATATATTTGATCTCCTTCATTACCATTATTTGTGTCAGTT